>CANSQW010000181.1 GCA_947649215.1 uncultured bacterium
CGATTCGCCTTAGTCTCGTGGGCTCGGAGATGTGTATAAGAGACAGGCCCGGGGGCCGTTCAGCACGCCGCAGGCGGGGCACAGGCCCCGCGGCGTCAGCGTCCGCCGCCTTCCCTCGCCGCGGCACTCGCCGCAGCCCGTGCAGGAGTATCCGCACATCAGCTTCCCCTCTCTCCCCTTCTCCCCCTCTGCCGTCGCCTATTCCGACTTCGGCGCGCCAGGGGCCGCCGGAGCCCCTGGGGCCGCCGGGGCGCCAGGAGCGGACGGGGCGCCAGGCGCCGACGGAGCCGGGGCATCGCCCAGGGCCCCGCCGCAGAACGGGCACTTCTTCAGCGCGATGCCGCCCATGCTCTGGACGGTCTTGCCGCAGCTCGGGCAGGCGGACGGCCCGGCAGCAGAAGCATCAGCAGGTCTAAAGCACATGGTGTTTCCTCTTCTCATCAGGGCCGGGGCGCCAAATCGACGCGCCCCGGCCGGTATGGCAGGTGTTGCTAGCCGAGCTTGGTCGGCTTGGTGCGGGCGTAGCCGCGGGTGGGCTTGAGCATGAAGCGGTTCTTCACGATGAAGAAGCCCACGCGCGCCAGGTCCATGCGGGTGGTGCCCAGGGCAGCGCAGATATCCTCCACCGTCTTGCCCTCGTCCAACTGGCCGTTCAGGTAGGCAAGCTGGGCGTCATCGTCGAGCTCGAGCAGTTCGTCAACGGTCATGGCAACCTCCTTCATCACGTTAGGGCAGGTAGACGCACACCTTGTGATCCAGCTCCGCGGCGCGGGCCTGCATCTCGTCCAAGGTGCCATACTCGAGGCAGAAGGCCTGGCAGTGCTTGACGCACGTCGGCTCCCCGCCCTTCTCCAGGCGCGCGGCGCAGTGGTCGCACAGCGCCGTAGGCACGGGCAGGTAGATCCAATCCCAGGCGTCCGCCATGCCCTCGCCGATCTTCATCGGCTCCATCTCCAGCAGCTTGATGCCGTTGACGCCCAGGCCGAAGCCGTGCTCGTTCTTGCACGCGACCTCGCAGCTATGG
Source organism: uncultured bacterium (assembly GCA_947649215.1). Taxonomy (GTDB): domain Bacteria; phylum Actinomycetota; class Coriobacteriia; order Coriobacteriales; family Eggerthellaceae; genus Enterorhabdus. Next base: position 1,025 of record CANSQW010000181.1, read on the forward strand.
CAGCCGGAGCAGTACTTGTAGTCGACAAGCAGCGCGAAATCCTTGCTCATCTGAGGCCTCCTTCTCTCTTAGTCGTCGAGTCCCTCGACCTTGCGGATGGTGCACATGACGCCCTTGTAGGGAGCGCCGAAGCCCAGCTTGCCAATCTCCTCGTGGGGAATGAGCTCGTTGACGTTGGACTTCCACACGCCGAAGAGGTTGGGCTCCTCGCCATCCTGCTCGGGATACCACCAGCCGTGGCGCATGTGGACCACGCGCGGGTCGATGATGTCGGTCACGTGAGCCTTCTCGCGCGCCGCGCCGAAGGGGGTGCGCACCTCCACCCAGTCGCCGTTCTCGATGCCGTACTCGGCAGCGGTGTCGGGATGGATCTCCATGTCCGGCCACGGCGTGATCTCGCGCATGTGGGCCAGCTGACGGTGCTCGGAGTGGAACGAGGTGTAGTCGCGGGCGCCGGTGGTCACCATCAGCGGGTACTCGGCGGCCAGCTCGGGATGGCTCGTCTCGTCCCAGCGCGGCTTCTCGAAGTAGGGCAGCGGGTCCTCGCCCCAGGCCTCGTAGACGATGGAGTACAGCTCCACCTTGCCGGTCACGGTGTTGAAGCCCGGCTCGCCGTCGGGGCGCAGCATGCCCTTCTCGTACTTCTTGTAGGTGTAGCTGGGCTGGTAGCAGCCGATCTCGCGCAGCTCGTTGAAGGTGAATCCGTACTCGGGCACCAGCAGCGAGTCGAAGAAGTCCTCCACGGAGTCATAGGGCCAGCCCTCCGGGTTCAGGCGCTTGCCAAGCTCCAGGTCGATCTCCAGATCCGACTTGCACTCGCCGCGCTTCGACGCCTTGTTCATGCAGCCCAGGAACACGGAGTTGCGGCCGTAGTGGGGCAGCACGATGCCGTCATGCTCGGGGAAGGCCGCCAAGGGCAGGAAGATGTCCGCGAAGGCCATGGCGGTGGGCGTCATGAACAGGTCGGTGCATACCGCGAAGTCCACCTTCTTCAGGGCCTCGTACCAGCGATGCGGCTGAGCGGAGTTGGTGGGCGAGATGAGGTTGGTGGAGTTGAACCAGCTCATGTGGATCTCGTAGGGCTCGCCGCTCTCCAGCACGTCCAGGGTCACGTCCGGATGCGTGGTGGCATGGGTGTAGGCCAGGGCCGGGTACTGCTCGGCGCCGATGCGCTGGGCCCAGTCCTCCTCGGCCACGAACTGGCGGCTGTCCATGCGCCACTTGCCCATGAAGCTGTTGGGGGCGCCCACGGTCAGGCCGCCCGGCACGTCCAGGTTGCCCGTGATGGCCGCCAGCGCCAGGATGGCCTGGCCGGCCTGCACGCCGTTGGGCTGCTGGTCGATGGCAAGGCCCCAGGCCATGGCGCCGGGATGGTGGGTGCCCAGGTAGCGGGCCAGCTCGATGATCTGGTCCTGCGGGATCCACGTGACCTCGGAGACGTAGTCCACCGGGTACTCGGCCGCGCGCTCGGCCAGCTCCTCGAAGCCATAGCACCAGTTCTCCACGAAGTCGTGGTCGTAGAGGTCCTCCTGGATGATGAGGTTGATCAGACCCAGCGCCAGGCAGGCGTCGGTCTGGGGCTTGATCTGGAGCGTCCAGTTGCCCTCACGGCAGCCAAGCCAGGTGATGCGCGGATCGATGAAGATGATCTTGGTACCGCGCTTCATCAGGTCGACGAGCGCATGCCCGTGCAGGCCGTCAGGGTTGGAGGCCAGCGGCGCCTTGCCCCAGCACACGATGTAGTCGGGCACCACGTACTGCGGATCGTCGTAGCGCTGCTCGAAGAAACCGGCGTAGTCGATCTCGGGGTAGCCGGCGCCCAGGATGAAGTCGGAGACGGTGGTACGCGGGCCGTAGCACGACCAGCCGGACTGCGAGTAGCAGTAGTTGGGCGTCTGCAGGACGGAGAAGGCCAGCGGGTAGCTGTACATGACCGCCTCGCGGCCGGTGCCGCCGTGCACCATGATGGAGCGGGCGCCGTACTTCGCCTTGATGTCCTTGACGTTCTTCTCGATGATGTCGTAGGCCTCGTCCCACGTGATGCGCTCCCACTTGTCCTTGCCGCGGTCGGCGCGGTCGCGCTTCATCGGGTAGATGATGCGGTCGGGATGGTTGACGTAGTCGACCAGGTCAAGGCCGGTGGCGTTCAGGCGTCCCTGGTAGATGGGATGCTCCTTGTCGCCCTCCACCTTCACGAGGTTGCCCTCGGCGTCGACGGTCAGCTCCATGCCCCATCCCACGGGATGCTCACCCGGAGGGGACCACGCGCAGGTCCTGAAGATGGTGGTGCCATCATCCTGGGGGCGCTTCCATTCCTTTTTCATGGCCATAAACGCTCCTCTCAGCTTACGGCGCGCGGCCAGGGCCCCGCGCCTCTCCGATACGGCTGCTCACTGCGTGAACGAGGCGAAGGTACCGCCGGTCACGGCGAGGGCCTTACCATGGAGAAGAGGAACTTTGAGAATCGGAGGGGTAGCGCCTGTGGTAATACCCCAGGCTATCTTGAACGAGGATAATCATACCGTGCGCGGTAGAGGGCCTGATCAGCGCCTAGATGTGCAGCTCTTCCTAATATGAGGACGCCGTCTGCTAGCAGACGGCGTCGAAAGCAGCGATATGTCGGCAGCCCTACAGGAATACGCGGCGCATCTCCTCGGGGACTTCCTCCAGCCTGACGCGGACCTCCTCGTGGGCGGCCATGTCGCGCAGGGTGCAGGCCCCCTCGGCCAGCTCGTCGGGGCCCAGGACGGCCACGCGGGCAGCGCCCAGCTTGTCAGCCAGCTTGAACTGGCTCTTCAGGCTGCGGCCTTGGTGGTCCATCTCGCAGACGACGCCGGCGTCGCGGCAGGCCTGCACGAGCCCGAAGGCCCGGGCACGTACCGAGTCGTCCACGCAGGCCACGAAAAGGTCGCAGCGCTGGGCGCGCGGCAGCTCGACGCCCGCCGCCTCGAGCGCCATCAGGCAGCGCTCGTAGCCCAGCGCGAACCCGAGGCCCGGCGTGGGGCGTCCGCCCACCTCCTCGGCCAGCTTGTCGTAGCGCCCGCCGCCGCCGATGGCGTTCT
>CANSQW010000182.1 GCA_947649215.1 uncultured bacterium
GCTCATGAGGCGGTAGCGCAAACGCAGCCCCAAGGGCAGCGGATCGAAGGCGCCCTCCACCTCTTCCAGGCCGTTGGCCACGATGCGGCGCACCCAGGCGGCCGTCAGCTTCTCGGTGGCCGGGTGCACCGGCACCACCGACCCGGCCAGAGCCGGCCCCTCCCCTTCCCCGATCACCTCGATGAAGGGATTGGTCATGCGCTTGTAGCCGTAGTCGAAGGTCACCTTGCCCGACACCGCCACGGCGTCCCCCGCCTTGATCTGGTCCATGAGCCAGGGCTGGCGAAAGGCCGTCACCATGAGGATGCCCGTCTCGTCCACGAGCGCGATCTCCACGAGCTTCAGGTTGTAGCGGGGCTTCTTCAGCTTGATCTCGTGCACCGTGCCGCGGATGGTGCACATCTCGCCGATGCGGGCCGTGGCGCAGGTCTCCACCTGCGACAGGTCGATGTAGGAGCGCGGGAAGTGGGTGACCAGGTCGCGCACCGTGCGCACGCCGAGCTTCTCCAAAGCCCGGGCGCGGGCGGGACTAACCAAACGGACCCGTGAAACGGGTCCGTCCAATGCCAACGTTGCCTTTTCGCGATCGATAGCCACTACTCGACCGAGAAGATGATCGGGTAGAGCGGCTGCTCGCCGCGCTGGGCGTCCACCTCCAAGTCCTCGAAGGCCTCCTCCACCCGCTCGACCAGGGCCTCCAGATCGTCGTCGCTATAGCCCTCGCCGGCCAGGATGGTGCAGGTGTCGGCCTCGTCGGCCTCCATCTTTTCCAGCAGGGTGAGCACCGCCCCCTCGATGGTGGAGTCCACAGCCTCGATGGAGCCGTCGGCGATGCCGATGACGTCGCCTTCGGCAATGGGGTTGCCCGCGGCGTCCTTGGAATCGCGGGTGGCCCAGGTGACCTCGCCGGTCTTCACGGCGGCGGCCGCGGCGGTCATCTCCTCGACATTGGTCTCGAGGGAGGCGTCCTGGTCGACGCAGAACAGGGCCGAGAAGGCCTGGGGCACCGACTTGGTGGGCACCACGGCGCACGGGGTCTCGGACAGCTCGGCAGCGGAATTGGCGGCCATGATGATGTTCGAGTTGTTCGGCAAGATGATGACGGCATCGGCGTTCACCGAACCGGCGGCATCCAGCAGGTCCTTGGTGGAGGGGTTCATGGTCTGGCCGCCGGAGACGACCACGTCCACCCCGAGGCTCTTCAGAATGGCGGCGTTGCCCTCGCCCGCGGCCACGGCCACGAAGCCCAAGGGCTTGCGCTCGGCCGCTTCCTCGGCGGCCAGCTTCTCGGTGCGCTCGGCGGACTGGATCTGCATGTTGTGGATGAACACCTCGGAGACCTGGCCGTGGTCGAGGAAGTACTTGAGCACCTGATCGGGATGATCGGAGTGCACGTGCACCTTGAACTTCGGCACCTCGCCCACGCACAGCTCGCAGTCGCCCATAGTGGACAGGAAGTTCAGCGCCTCCTCGCGATCGAGGCTGTCGGAATCCACCAGGAACTCGTTGCAGTAGCGGTACTGAGAGCCCTCCCAGTCGTTCACCTGCTCGATCTCCACCTTCGGGTGCGCCCCGCGGGCGAAGGACAGCTCGTCGACCATGGTGCCGGCGCGGCCCAGCAGGGCGGCAGTGAAGGCGTCGAAGAGGATGGCCAGGCCGAAACCGCCGGCATCTACCACGCCGTGCTCCTTGAGCACGGGCAGCAGGTCGGGGGTACGCTGCACCGAGGCGTAGGCCTCGGCCACGATGGCATCGAGGGCCGCCTCGGTCTCCAGCTCCTCGTCGGCGGCGTTCTTGGCCGCGGCGGCCGCATCGCGCAGCACCGTGAGGATGGTGCCCTCCACCGGCTTGCGCACGGCCTGGAAGGCCACCTCCACGGCCTTGGCGAAGGCGGCGGCCACGGTGGCGGCGTTGAAGACCTCGGCACCCTGGGCGCCCTCGCACAGGCCGCGCAGGATCTGAGAGGTGATGACGCCGGAATTGCCGCGAGCCCCCATGAGGGCGCCGGTGGTGATGGCCTTGCGGATCTCGGCGCCCGTGGCGCCGATGGGCAGGCTCGCGGCGTTGGACACCACGCTCTGGATGGTGAGCGACATGTTCGTGCCGGTGTCGCCATCGGGGACGGGGAACACGTTGAGGCGGTTGACCTCTTCCTTGCGCTCCTCAAGGGACTTGGCGGCAGCGGCCACGGCGTTCAAGATGTTATTGGAAGAATAGGTAGTAGACATGAGAGGTTGTTTCTCCTTCATGAGGGCGGCGCGACGGAACGGACGGCTCCCGGCACCCAGATCGACGGGGGCTAGCGGCGCACCTTGACATCCATGACGTGCACGTCCACGCCAGCCAGCGGCACCCGTGCGTACTCCTTGAGCGCGAAGCTGACCTGATCGATCAGGTTACGCGACACCGTGGCGATGTTGGTGCCGTACTCCACGATGATGTAGAGGTCCACGTGCACGCCCTCGTCGAGGCTGTTCACCACCACACCGCGGCGCAGGCGGCTGGCGGGCAGAATCTTGGCGATGCCGTCGGCGGCGTTGGGGGCGCACACGCCCACCACGCCATAGCACTCCATGGCGGCATTGCCGACCAGATCGGCGAGCACATCGTTGGCGACGTGCAGATTGCCGGAAATCGCAGAACTCATGGGAGGCGTCCTTTCCTCTGAGTTATTCCTGAGCTTAACGGGAAAAGTATAGCGCATGGACGGTGGCGCGAAGGTTACCTGCGGTTGACCGTCGGGCATAATCCACAAACCTCGGGCCCAAACGGAAAAAGCCCGCGAGGCGGGCTTTGCGTTGAATCTTCGCAGGCAAGACGCGAAAAGCCCGCGAGGCGGGCTTTCGAGCTTCGAGCACTTCGGGGAGCGAGCTTAAGCGCGCTCGACCTTTCCGGCCTTCATGCAGGAGGTGCACACGTTGGCGCGACGAACACGGCCCTTCGCGTCGCGGATGGTGATCTTCTGGATGTTCGGACGGAACATGCGGTTGCTCACACGATGGGAGTGGCTGATGCTACGACCAGCGACGGGGTGCTTACCGCAAACTTCGCAAACCTTGGACATTTCTTATCACTCCATTAATACCAATTACCACTGTCTATGACAAAAGCCTGCCTACTATAGCACAGGACCCCTGTGCCTTACAAGAAGAATTTACGCGATTACCAGAAGGCGCTTGCACGAGGGGCAGGTGCCGAGCGGCGCCTGGCTGCGCAGGTCGATGAGGCGGCCGCCGTCGATGGGCACGCGGCACACGCCGCAGCGGTTGCCGTCCAGAACCCCGATGGCCACGCCGCCGGCACGGGCGACGATGCGGTCGTAGGCGCGGGCCAGATCGGCGTCCACTCGGCCCTCCACCTGGCCGCGCTGGGCCTCCAGCTTGGCGATGGCCAGCTTCAGGTCGCCCCCCTGCTTCTGGAAAGAATCGATGGCCTGCTGCTCTTTCGCAGCGATCTCGTCGAGGGCCTGGGTGATCTGGGCCTCGATGGCGGCCACCTTGTCCAGCTCGGCGGCGACCACGGCGCGGTCCTCGGCGATGGTGCCGCGGCGGCGCACGATGCCGGCCAGCTCCTTGGTGCGGGCCTCCACGTTGCGGAAGTCGCCGTGGGCCGCATCGATGGCCGCCTGAACCCCGGCCTCCTTCTTGGCCAGCGAGGCGTCCTCATCGTCGATGCGGGTCAGCTTGCGCGTGGTGGCGCGCTTTACCTCGGCCACCTTCTCCTGCTGGGCGGCGATGGCGGCCTTCTTCTCGCGGGCGGCCATGATGATGCCGCGCTGGGGCAGTTCGTCGAGTTCCTTGGTGAGGCGCTTGATCTCCAGATCGATGCCCTGCATCTCGAACAGGCTCTCGATATCTTCGCGCGTTGCGTCCATGGGCACCTCTCCTTTTGCTCTGAGATTTCCTGCTCCAATAATAGGCGAAAAAGCCGCCGCTGAAACAGCGAGTCGGAAAAAAACTTTTTTGCCGCGGGGAAAGGCACACCTAAGGAAAACGCCCCCGGAAGCGGGGGCGTTTGCAGGGTCGCGTCCGCGCGGCGGGCGTGC
>CANSQW010000183.1 GCA_947649215.1 uncultured bacterium
CTCTCGCGCCTGCGTCGGGCGCCGATGCGGAGGAGCTTCCCCGGGTCTCGTCTTGCGCAGGGGCGGGGGAGGACGGCATCCGGCGCGCGTCTGCCGCCGCGGACGGGGACGCGCGATGAGATGGCCCTGGCGACGGGCGGGGCGCGGCACGGTGCCGACGATTTTCGGCCCCGCGCGCGTCTACGATACCGAGGGGCCCGACGGCGCGGGCATCCGCGTGCTCGAGGTGGGCGGGGCGTTTCAGTCGGCCGCCTACGTGGACGGCCGGCCCGAGGCGCCCTTCGCCTACCTGCGTGCCTTCGATGCGGCCTTTGACGCGGGCGTGCCCGTGCGCCGCGCGCTCATGCTCGGCGGCGGCGCGTTCGCCTACCCGCGTCATGTGCTCGCACGCCATGCCGACGTAGCGCTTGACGTGGTCGAGGTTGACCCGGCCATCGTCGCGCTTGCCCGCGAGCGCTTCTTTTTGGCCGACGCCGAGCGCGCCCACGCCGGCCGCCTGCGCGTCATCGTCGCCGATGCCCGCGCCCACCTGCGCGCCACGGCCGCCGCGTGGGATGCCATTGGGTGTGACCCTTTGGCACCCTACGACGCCATCCTCAACGACGTCTTCCGGGGCGTCGACCCCGACGCGGGGCTTCTCGCGCCCGAGGGCCTTGCGCTTGTGCGCGCGTGCCTGGCGCCCGGCGGCCTCTACCTGGTCAACGTCGTGGTGCCTGACTCGCCGGAGGGCGCCGCGGCCCTCATGGCCGCGGGCCGCGCCCTCGAGCGCGCCTTCGCCCACGTCTCCGTCATCCCCTGCGCGGACGAGGGCTTCTCCGCCCAGGACAACTACCTCCTCGTGGCCACGGACGGCCCCGCCCGCGTCCCCGACGCCCTTCCTTTGCCGCCCGCCTAGCTTGCAAACCCTCGTTTTTGCGGCTGCTTCTGCAAATTCGCGCGATTCTGCACTCTCGTCGATCCTCTAATCGCGTTTTTTCTCGGGGAAAATGCCGCGTTGGGGGCCGAGGGGGCGCTTTTCGGCCCTCTGATTGCATCTGGCGGGTGCAAAACCGCACGAATTTGCAGCGGTGCGTTCTTTTCCGGGGGTTCGCCCCGATTCGCCCTGCCCTCCCCATTCCGTCACCCGCTCCAACCCTGCTTGCCGCTCGCGCAGCGCACGCGGCCCTCGATCCGCCGTGCGGGCGATTCGGCTGCGGGCCGGCGCTAGAATGGCGCCATCGGAGGGCGCGCTCGCCCCTGCTGCCGGCCGCCGGGCGTGCGCCCGCTGCCTGCCTGGCGGCTGCGCGTCCCGCCACCTCGGCCGACGGAAGGAACCCCCCATGTACATCACCTGCTTGGATTTGGAAGGCGTGCTGGTCCCGGAGATCTGGATCGCGTTCGCCGAGGCCTCGGGCATCCCCGAGCTCAAGCGCACCACCCGTGACGAGCCCGACTACGACAAGCTGATGGAGTACCGCCTGGGCATCCTGCGCGACCACGGACTGGGGCTCAAGGAGATCCAGGCCATCATCGCCACCATCGACCCGATGCCCGGCGCCAAGGAGTTCTTGGACGCCCTGCGCGCTGAGGGTCAGGTCATCATCATCTCCGACACGTTCACCCAGTTCGCGCAGCCCCTCATGGAGAAGCTTGGCTGGCCCACCATCTTCTGCAACGAGCTGGAGGTGGCCGACGACGGGGCCATCACCGGCTTCCGCATGCGCTGCGAGCAGACCAAGCTCACCACGGTGCGCGCGCTGCACAGCTGCGGCTTCCAGACGCTGGCCGCCGGCGACTCCTACAACGACCTGGGGATGATCCGCGACTCGAAGGCCGGGTTCCTGTTCCGCAGCACCGATGAGATCAAGGCGGAGAACCCCGACCTCACCGCCTTCGAGGAGTACGACGATTTGCTGGCCGCCTTCCGCGCGGCCATGGACTAGGCGTTCGCCGTCCTGCCAGCGCGTCCGCGCCGGCCCGCTCGCCGCAGCAGCCCGTTGCGGCGAGGCGACCGAAAACCTGCGATGAACCCCGGGGCGCGGCAGCCGGCCGCGCCCCGGTTGCGCTAGACTGCTCGGGTGAGGAGAGAGGATCCCGCCATGCAGAGAGCGCAGAAGTTGACGCCGGCCGAGCAGGACGCCCTGGCCGGGCTCGCCGCACCGAAGATCGACATCCTGGCCGCTTGGGCCAACAAGCAGCTGACCTGCTCGCACTGTCGCCGCTGCACCCTGCGCTGCGAGGTGCTCCAGCAGCCGGGGCTTGACGTGGGCACCGTGGAGGCGGCCTACGACGGGCTCATGGCCTTGGCGCCCGAGGAGCGCCCGGCGGCCACGCTCGCCCTCGTGCAGGAGCGTCCCGAGCTCTACCATGCGCTGCGCCGCTGCTGCTTCTGTGGCTACTGCACCGCCTCGTGCGCCCACCACGTGCTGGCGCCCGAGCGGATGCGGGCGTGGCGCGCGCTGTTCTCGGAGGCGGGGCTCATCGCCCCCGAGAAGCTGGTGATGGTGGACGACGAATGGCATATCTTCAGCGCTTACCGGGCCATCTACGGCATCGGCTATCCCGAGTTCACCTCGCTCGCCCAGGCTGCCGAGCACGGGCCGGGCCTGGCTGACACCCTGTTCTTCCCCGGATGCTCGCTCGTCAGCTACGCGCCCGAGGTCGTTCGCAAGGCCGGCGCGTGGCTCACCGAGGCCGGCTTTGCCTGGGCGCTTTCGGACGACTGCTGCGGCAGCCCGCTCATGAGCGCGGGGCTGTTCGACCGTGCGGCGGCGCTGCGCCAGCGGGTGCTCGACCAGATGCTCGCCGCGGGCATCACGCGCATGGTCACCGTCTGCCCGGGCTGCGGCGAGGAGTTCGCCGAGCTGCTCGACGGCGTGATCGAGGTGGTGCCGCTGCCCGAGCTCATGCTGCGCCGCGCCGCCGAGCTGGAGGCGGAGGGCCGCGCGCCCGGCTTCTCGCCGGCGCCGGTGGCGTCGTTTGCGGTGTTCGACTCGTGTCACGATCGCGCCGAGGGCCGGCATGGCCGCGCCATCCGCGGGCTGCTGGAGCGCTACGCGCCCGATGCCGAGCGCCGCGAGATCGACCACCGGATGAAGGGGACGCTCTGCTGCGGGGCGGGCGGGGCGGTGGCGTCCTACGACGCCGACGTCACCCAGCGCCGCGTGGAGCGCGTCATCGACGAGGCGCTCAAGACGCGTGCGGAGACCCTCGTCACCATGTGCCCCACCTGCACCTACACCATCGCGCAGGCCCTGCTGGCCACGCCCGACACGCCCCTGCGCAGCCGCCACTACCTGGAGCTGCTGCTCGACGAGGAGATCGACTGGGCGCGCGTGTTCGACGAGCTCGGCGCCATGTGGACCGGCGAGTACGCCGCCTGGCTCGCGCAGACGTTCTTCTAAGTCGCCCGGCGCGCCGTAGGCGGATGGGCGCTCATGGGCCGGCCCGATTCCGGGGCGTCTGCCGGCCGGGCGAGATGCGGCTGGCAGATGCGCGCGGGCGGTTCGCCGGCGCGCCCCCAGGCCGGTGGGTGCGGCCCGGGTTCCGGCCGTCTGCGGCGCTAGGCGGCCACCACGATGCGGTAGCTGGCATGGTCGCCGACACAGGTCTGGAGGATGACCGACTCGCCATGGCCGGTCACGCGACCCTGGATGTCCTCCCAGTAGGTAGTGTCAGGCACGGTGAACACGTCCACCACATGGTAGGTGCGCGCGTTACCGCTGCCGTCGCAGACGCTGATCGCGGCGCCTTGTCCCAGTCCCATCACGCAGTGGAACGGCCCGGGGTTGTGGCCGATGAAGTAGGCCCAGCTGCCGTCGGTGGTGCTGTCCGACCCCATCCACAGGCCCGCGCCGGAGGAAGGCGCCGAGGCGCTCTGGTAGGAGTCGACGTAGCCCATCGCGGTGCCCGCCACGCTGATGGTGCGCGGGGAGAGGGAGGGCGCGCTGCCGGAGGAGGAGCCGGCCGCCGCGCCGTCGCCGGCCTCGGCGGAGGGGGCTGTGGCGCGGGCGGGCGCAGCCGCCGCGGTCTCGGAGGCT
>CANSQW010000184.1 GCA_947649215.1 uncultured bacterium
CCCTCGGAGCCTGGGGGCCCGCGCAGGCCGCCTCGAAGGCCGCGCGCAGGGCGCGGACGGACGGGTAGCGCGCAGCTGGGTCGAAAGCCGTCGCCCGGGCCAGCACGGGCCGCAGCGCCACGGGCACCCCCGGCTCGTCGAAGGCGCCGCCAGCCAGACGCGGCGAGGGCACCTCTTCTGTGAGCAGGTAGTACAGCAGCATGCCCAGCGCATAGACGTCGCTGCGCACGTCGGTCTGGCCGTAGCCGAACTGCTCGGGCGGTGCGTAGGCTCGCGTGCCGAAGCTGGCGGTGTCGCCCTCGGCGCCCTCACGGTAGGCCCGGGCGATGCCGAAGTCTATGAGGGTCAGGTTCCCCTCGGACAGGATGACGTTGCCCGGCTTGAGGTCGCGATGGATGAGCGGAGGATCGAACCCCTCGTGCAGCTCAATGACGGCGTCGCACAGCGGCGGGAACACCTCCTGCGCCAGGTCCAGCGACGGATCGCGGCGGTAGACCGCCTCGTGCAGCGTCTCGCCGCGGACGAACTCCATGATGACCACCAGCTCGTCGTCGCGCTCGTAGCAGTCCTCGATGCGCGGCAGGTGCCGGAAGCGGGCGCCGGCGCGCTGGGCATCCATAATGGCGGGGTAGGCCGCCCCCATGCAGGCCTCGCGCTTGATGCGCTTGCGGACGAAGGATCCCAACTCGGCGTCATTGGCACCGGCGAAGCAGACCATCTCCGTCGTCTCGTGAGGCGCCTCCTTCAGCACGCGGACGACGCGGTAGCACGCGTCGCGCTTGAGGGCGTCCAGGTATGAGTCGATATCGTTTTCCATGGAGATGATGGTACCAAAGCACCGACGGGGAACGCCGGCAGACGACAGTCATTGACGACCATCAGCCTATGGTGTCCTCGCGGAAGCGGTAGAGCTCCTCGTCAGCGCGTTGGAGCGAGTAGCCGTGCGTGAGGGCGAAGATGATGATGGCGTCACGCCGGCTCTTGCAGTACAGCTCGTTGGCCCCTCCGGCCTTGAGCAGGCGGTTCGCCTCGGTGAGCGTAAGTCCCAGCGCGAAGGCGAGGGCCAGCAGCTTGTCACGCGAGGCGCCGCGCGCGCCGGTGAATATCTGGTAGCCGAACGTCTCGTTGAGCCCGGCCGCGCGCACCACGTCAGCACGCTTGAGCCCCTTCTCGGCCAGCAGCTGCTGGAGGTAGCCCGAAAGCCCGCGCTCCCCCACCCGGTGATCGCGGATGAACCGCTCCGGGCTCGGCGCCGCCAGCAGCTCGGCCAGCAAGTCCTCTGTCAGCGGCTCCTCCACCCGTCTCTTCCTCCTTCGCACCATCAGCGTGCTCTCCCATTGTAGCGCCCCTACGCGCCGCCGGCGCAGCCCAGTCGAAGGCCAGGCGGGACGCGCGGGCACCGGGCTGCCGCGGCCTAGAAGGCCGACGCCTCCACGATCTCGAACGTGGCGCCCCGCATGGCCTCGAGCTTGTCGGAGGGCACGTAGGTGAACAGCTCGAAGTCCTGGCTCTGGCCGGGGCGCAGGTCGCTCGCCATCGCATAGCTGTCGTCGATGCGGCTGCCATCGGGGGCGACGGCCTCGATGTGGATGTTGAAGGTGGCGGTCTCGTCGGACTTGTTGACCAGGGTGACGGGCAGCGCGGTACTCGTCATGCCATAGGTGCCCTCCGTGACCGAGAACGCGCCGATCTGCACGTCCACCTCCTCGGCGAGCACCTGGTCGGTGGCGTCGCCGGTCATGCGGTCGAGACTGGCGTCGGCCTCAGCCTTGGCCTGGTCGAAGGCGGCGTCGGCCTCGTCCATGGCTCTGTCGAGCGCTGCCGTGTAGAGCGCCTGGGTGCCCAGGACGACGGCGCCGGCCACCACGGCCACCACGATGCCCGCGATGGCAAAGCCGCGGCCCGACCGCTTGCCGCGACTCACGCCGACGATGCCGACGATGCCGAAGATCACGGCCAGCGCGGCCAGGATGAACGAGAGGTTGTTGATAACCGGCAGGAACGACGTGACCGCGGCGATAATGGCCAGCACCAGCGAGGTGATGGCCATGCCGGACTTGGGCAGCGGAGCAGCAGGAGCACCGCCGGGGGCGATCGGCGTGTTCTGGGTGTTGGACATAAGAATCCCTTTCTCTCTGAAGCCGCCGAGGCGGCGGTTGCAAAAGTGAAGGGTATTCGTTCGCCGGAGCGACTTCATTAGCTGGGAGCTAAGATCGGGAGCTTTTTCGGAGGCAGAGCGCGAGGAGCGGCTCCTTCGGCAGGGCGCGGCCGCAGAACGAAAGGCGCCCTCCGGATTTCTGGCCATTTTTGCCACGGTTTACGCAGCTTTTCCGCCCACGACTCTCTCGCCCGCATACGGTCGCGTCGCTGACCTGGGAAAACAGATTCCTCTGCGACCCCTGGGCGGTCGCCTCACGTTCCTGTTCGCGTAAACCATGGTGAAATTGGCCAGAAATCCGAAAAAGGGCGCGAAACGAGGACGCACGCCGTGGGCGCCACGTCGGAATCGAGCGGACGGCGCCGCGCGCGAGGCCAGAGAGCGGGCGGGACGGCCCGTCGGTCAGGCTCGGCGGCGCGCAGCGCCGGGCGCCCGCAAGGCGAGCGCGCCAGCCAACTAGCGGACGGTCGCCTGGACGGCTATGGCCTTGGCCACCTGGCGACGCTGAACGGCGCGCTTGAGGAGCTCGAGGGCGCCGATGACGGCGCCGCCCAGGAGGAACAGGGGCAGGCTGAAGGTGTCGGCGGTAAGCGGCGCCTGGGGCACGTCCAGCGTGACCGGCCCCAACGCGATGGCCACGAGCGACCCCACCATGAAGCCGAGCAGGCAGTAGACCGTCTGCGAGCGGAAGTCGGCGAGCGCGCGCTTCACCAGCTTCACGACGGTGAGCAGCCCCACCACGGCGCCCGCGGCGAACAGCGCGATGGCCGGCAGCACGGCAAGGTCGCCGCCCATGAGGGCCTTGAGGGCGTCCATCACCGGCAGGTACAAGCCGAAGATGAGCAGGAACGTCGATCCGGACACCCCCGGCAGGATCATGGCCGACACGGCTACCATGGCGGCGACCACCAGGTAGGCGCCGCTGCCCAGGTCAAGCGCGGCGAGGTCGACGCCCCCTCCCCCGCCGTCGGCATCGAGCGCGCCCTCAGCAACGGCGCCTGCGGCGTCCAGGCCGGCGCCGTGCGCAAGCGCGCCGGGATCGACCACGCCCGCCTGCGTCGCCAGCGCGCCCACGGCCGACACCTCGGCCGCGTCCCCGCCGAGCGCCGCCGCGTTGGCCAGCGTGACCCCCCCCACCCCGACGAGGCCGACGAGCGTCCACACCAGGTTGCCGTAACGGCCGCGCACGTAGGCATGCTCATCACGGACGATGAGCGGCACCGAGAACACGATGAATCCCATGAACATCGAGCTCACCAGGTAGATCTGGTTCTCGAACAGGCCCGTGAGCACGGCCACGGCCAGCCCGAAGCCCACCACCCAGCCCGCGCCGAGCCGCACGAGGAAGGCCGCCGCGCGCCGCCGCTCAGCCGCCGTGCCGGACACGAGCCGATCAAGCGACCACAGCAGCTGGTCATAGATGCCCACGATGAAGGCGATGGTGCCACCGGACACGCCGGGGACGCTGTCAGCCAGCGCCATGAGAAAACCGCCGAGCGTGCCCAATGCCGCGCTCCTTCCAGCCGAGGGGAGGTCAAGTCGGGCCAGGTTAGCACGGTTGCGTCCGCATCCGGCGCGCGTGTCGCGCGCGCCCACAGGATGCGCACGGGCCCGCCACGGAGCCGCCACAACGCGCTGCCGCGTTTTTTCGCGTCGGTTTCGCAAATTCGAACGGTTTTGCACTCCAGCGCAGAGCCCTAAAGCGCCCTCGGCCAAGTAGGGGGATCGTTTGCCCAGGTCGCGTGAAATGCCCCACGCTCCGTCACGCGAAAGAAGCCGTCCTCGGGTGCAGAACCGTTCGAATTCTGCTGTCTCTTATACACATCTGACGCTGCCGACGAGCGATCTAGTGTAGA
>CANSQW010000185.1 GCA_947649215.1 uncultured bacterium
CCCCCCGTGCAGCCGCCTTGCCGCAAAATGGCCAAAAATGTCGACTTGACGACGTTTTCCGGCCCCAGTTTGCGCTACCCCGAATGCGGTCGCGACAAAACCCCAGGTCGCCGATGGCGGCCGGCGCGTTCGTCGGCCCTTGCTCCCGTTTTTCCGCTTGCTTTCGTCGTCAAGCCATCATTTTTGGCCATTTTGCGGCCGCGTCCTGCGTTTCCCTGCTGCAGCTATCCCATCCGCACGTTGGAACTGGGCCGTCTGCCGCTCTCGGCCGCCCTCCGCGCCGGCGCCGCTCTGCGGGGATTCTCAGCTGAGCCGCCTTCTGATCGGCTACAATCCCGTCCCCGGCCGATATTCCCGAAAAAGAATAATTGCTCACCAACTTATCCTAGGATAAGTATTGAATATCCTAGGATAAGTTGCTAAGGTGACCCTAGCTGAATCGGCCGATTCTCTGAACGTAGGGTAGGGGAGCGCCGCGCGTCGACGGACGCAGCCGCGCAGCCCGACGGTATCAAGAGGAGGAGAGATGTCAGAAGCAAGCAGCGGCGGCCTGACCCGTCGCGCCTTTCTGAAGACGACGGCGGCCGCGACCGCCGTCACCGCCGCAGGAGCGGGCCTTTCAACGGTGGCCGCCCACGCGGCATCGCCCACGAGGGGACTTCCCGACGAGCAGTCCTTCGTGAACACCTGCCGCGGAAACTGCGGTGGCAAATGCGTGCTGGTAGGAAAGGTGCGCGAGGGAAAGCTCGTCCAGACGCGCCCCTACGAGCCGCCCGAGGGCTTCGAGCGCAGCCGCATGGGCTGCGTGAAGGGCGTCACCTACCCGCAGCGCCTCTATGCCCCGAATCGCGTGCTGTACCCGATGATCCAGCGCGGCGAGCGCGGCAGCGACAACTGGGAGCGCGTGAGCTGGGACGAGGCCATCGCCTACGTGAGCGACCACATCAACAAGGCGCAGGCCGAGTACGGGCCCAACGCCTTCGGCCTGTGGCACTCCTACGGCTCTGAGGGCTGGCTGAACGGCGCCTACCACCAGTCCACGGGCGTGGGCTACCACCGCTTCCTCAACACCTTCGGCGGCACCGTCATCATTCCCGGCGGCGACCAGGCTCAGGTGTACATGGGCCTCTTCGTCATGCAGCACGGCACCAACTCCACGGCCGACTACACCAACGCCAAGACGCTCATCGCCTGGGGCGCCAACGTGACCGACACCGTGCGCTGCTGCTGGCCCTACATCTGCGACGCGCGCGACAAGGGCGCTCGCATGATCGCCGTCGACCCGCGCTACACCATCACCGCTGCCGGCAGCGACACGTGGATTCCGGTGCGCAGCGGCACCGACGGCGCCCTCATGCTGGCCATGGCCAACTTCATCATCGACAACGACCTGGTGGACTGGGACTTCCTGGCCAAGAAGTCGGTGGCGCCGCTGCTCATCAAGGACGACGGCTCGTACTTCAAGCTGTCTGACATGGGCATTCCACCCACCGAGGGCCCCATCAGCCCCTGGACGGGCCAGCCGGTCATCATCAACCCGGAGGTGGTCTTCGACAAGGCCACCGGGCAGCTCGCCTCGCAGTTCACCGCCGAGGATCCGGCTGTGACCGGCGAGTTCGAGTACGAGGGCACGCGCCTGCGCACCGTCTTCGACTACGTGCGCGACATGACGAAGCAGTTCACCGTCGAGTTCGCTGCGAAGGAGTGCGACATCTCCGAGGAGCAGGTCATCGACCTGGCCACCACCTATGCCACGAACGGCCCCACCACCGTCGTGATGGCGCAGGGCATCTGCCACCACGTGAACTCGCGCCACAACTACAAGAACCTCGCCTACCTTGCCAGCCTCACCGGCAACATCGATAAGCCGGGCGCGTGCATCTACCTGAACAAGAACCACGTGAACGTGGAGACGACCACGCTCACCACCAAGGAGATGTACCCCGATCCCTCTCTGATGAAGCCCTATGTCACGCTCTGCTCGGAGCGTGTTCCCGAGGTGCTCGAGACGGGCAAGCTCGGCGAGGCCGACCTCCCGCTCAAGGTCGTGATGATCGTGAGCGCCAACCCGTTCGCCAGCGAGTCGGGACGCCCGCGCTTCCTCGAGACCCTCAAGCACCTCGACTGCCTGGTCACCGTCGACTGCTTCATGTCCGACACGGCGCGCTACTCCGACGTCATTCTTCCCGTGGGCCTTTCCTTCGAGCAGGAGGACTTCCTGCAGATCAGCTCGCATGAGGTGGACTTCCTCATGCAGAAGGCCGTCGAGCCGGCGGGCGAGGTCAAGAGCGACTTCGAGATCTACAACCTGCTCGCGCCGAAGATCGGCCTTGACGGCCTCTACGACAAGGACGCCGAGGGCTACCTGCACGCGCTGCTCGACAACGAGGCCAACAAGAAGATCGGCCGCACCTACGACGACTTCAAGCGCGAGGGCGTTATCGCGGACTGGAGCGAGGAGCCGGTCATCGGCACCGAGGCCAACGCGCTGAAGCGGGTGCAGTTCTACCTCCCCGACCTCATCGCCCGCGACGTCGCCTACACCGTGCTGCCCGCCGAGGAGAAGATCCCCTGGTACGAGCATGCGATGGAGGCCTATCAGGACAACCCGCTGCGCGAGAAGTACCCGCTGTTCGGCAACAGCGAGCACAGCAACTACACGGGCCATTCGATGTACAACGACATCCCGTGGATCCACGAGATATGGGGCGATCCCTACGTGATGCTGAACGATGAGACCGCCGCCGAGCGCGGCATCGCGGAAGACGATCTCGTGCGCGTGTTCAACGACCGTGGCGAGGTGGTTCTGCGCGCGCGGCTCACGAAGGGCCTGCGCAAGGACTCGATCATCCTGCCCCACGGCCCCCAGCAGGATGCCTACCGCGTGGGGCATCCCCAGGATCTGACGCTCTGCTTCAGCGACCTGACCGGAAACAGCTCGTACAACGACTTCCTCTGTGAAGTCGAGAAGTGGAAAGGGGGTGAGTAGCCATGACGCACTACGTGATGGTCGTTGACACCAAGCGCTGCGTCGGGTGCAACAACTGCTCCATGACCTGCAAGGTTGAGAACAACATTCCCGAGGGGATCTGGTGGAGCCGCTCGCTGACCGATGGCGGAGAGGCGGAGCTCACGCCGCGCGGCGACACGCCGGACACGATGTACATGCGCTTCCTCACGCTTGCCTGCCAGCACTGCGAGAACCCCGCGTGCGTGAAGGTATGCCCCGTCGGCGCCACCTACCGTGACGAGGAGACGGGTATCGTCCGCCAGGACTACGACAAGTGCATCGGCTGCCGCATGTGCATGTCGGCGTGCCCCTACACCGGCGTGCGGTCGTTCAACTGGGAGGAGCCGAAGTACTTCCTCGATTTCGCGACCGGTGACGAGGACGTGCCCAAGCACCAGAAGCACGTCGTGGAGAAGTGCACCATGTGCTACCACCGCGTGGCTCGTGGCGAGCGCCCCGCCTGCGTCGACATCTGCCGCGGCATCGCGCGCCACTGGGGCGACTTGGACGATCCGAACTCGACGGTCTCCCAGCTACTTGCCGAGCGCTCCCATACGCAGCTTCTGCCCGAGATGGGCACCAAGCCGTCCGTGTACTTCCTGGTGTAAGGAGGGGTGAAGAATGACTGAGAACACTGCGGCCGTCGCGGCCGCTGCCTCCGCCCCCAAGGGCGGCAAGGGCCTGACCGTCGGCATCGGCGTGTGCGCCGTGCTGGCCGCGCTGGGCGTCGTGCTGTGGGTCGTGCAGCTCACGGGCGGCATGGTCCAGACCGCCATGCGCAACCTCGACTCGTGGGGCCTCTACATCACGATGTTCATGTTCTTCGTGGGCCTGTCGGCCGGCGGCCTCATCATCAGCTCCGTCCCCAAGGCCTTCGGGATCAAGGGCTTCGGCGGCATCTCCAAGGTGGCCGTCATGTCGTCCATCGCGGCGACCGTCGCGGCCATCGGCTTCGTGGTGGTCGACCTCGGCCAGCCCGTCCGGATGT
>CANSQW010000186.1 GCA_947649215.1 uncultured bacterium
CGCGATTCGCCTTAGTCTCGTGGGCTCGGAGATGTGTATAAGAGACAGGGGATAGGCCGCGTCACGGCGGCGCGTCGCGTCGTGCAATGCGCGATGCTCGTGCTGTTCTGCCTGCCGCTCGTGGCGGCGGGATGGGGCCTCGCCGGCGGGTTCTCCGGCGGGGACGCGGCCGTGGCCACGCCGGCTGAGGGCGTCTTCTACGGCAGCCTGGCCTCCTCGTCCGTCGGCGGCCTGACGCTGCTCGACCCGCTGGCTGCGCTCCAGGTGGCGGCGGCCTCGCGCGATCTGGCGCCGGTTCTGGCGGTGGGGGTGCTGCCGGTGCTCGTGGCCTACGGGCTCGTGCGCGGGCGCGCCTTCTGCGGCTGGGTGTGCCCCGTAAACCTGCTGGGCGAGGCGGCCGACTGGCTGCGGCTCCGGCTGGGCATCGAGGTGCGTGAGCGCGCGGTGCCGCGCCACGCCAAGCTGGGCGTGGCGGTGGCGGTGGTGGCGCTCGCGGCCCTGGTGGGCGTGCCGGTGTTCGAGACGTTCAATCCCGTGGGCGCCGTGAACCGCGGTCTGCTGTTCGGCGCCTTCGCCGGCGCGTGGACGCTCGTGGCCGTGCTTCTGTGCGATCTCTTCTGGAGCCGGCGGGCGTGGTGCCGCGCCCTCTGCCCGATGGGCGGCCTCTACGAGGCGCTTGGCCGAGCGGGCCAGGTCAACGTGGCCATCGACCACGGTGCCTGCGTCCAGTGCGACCGCTGCAAGGCCGTCTGCCTGGCCGACCCCGCCATCCTCGAGCCGGCCCTCGCGGGCGAGGACGTGATCGTCCGCGCCGGCGACTGCCTGGCCTGCGGGGCCTGCGTGGACGCCTGTCCCGCCGACGCCTTGCGCTTTCGGCTGGGCCGTCCCCGCAGACCGGCCGTGCCCGTGGGCCAGCCAGCCGCGCCGTGCCCCGCGGCCGTGCCCGCCCCGCCAGACGCCGGCCGACCGAGCGCCGCTGCCCCCGGCAGCACCGACTGACCGACCCCGCCGTGCCCCGCGCGCGGCTCCGACGAGCACCGATAAGACCAAGGAAGGGAGTGACGATGTTCACGAGCAAGAAGCTGCGCCTCACCGTGGCCGCGCTCTGCGCCACGATGCTGGTGGCGAGCCTGGCGGCCTGCGCGCCGCGGGCCAACAACCCCACGGCCCCCGAGGCCGACCTGACGCCCACGGCCGACGGCTTCGGCGTCATCAAGGCCGAGGAGTGGGCGGGGCTCTACCCGCACCAGTACGAGACCTGGAAGGCCAACGAGGCCAACGCGCCCGAGGGCAAGGACAACTACCTGGAGACCTACCCTGCGCTCAACGTCATGTACAAGGGCTACGGTTTTTCCAAGGGCTACGATGAGGCGGCGGGCCACAGCTACACCCTGCGCTCCATCACCGAGACGCCGCGCGTGACCGACGCCACGCTCGCCAACTGCATCACCTGCAAGACCCCCCAGTTCACCGCGTTGGTGAACGAGGAGGGCGACGGGGTCTACGCCGAGAAGTTCAGCGACCTCATCGGTACCTTCGACGAGCCCGTCAGCTGCTACAACTGCCACGGCAATGACCCGACCCAGCTCGAGGTGACCTCCGGCTTCTACCATGCCTCCCTCGGCGACGCGGCCGCCTCCACGCCCGTGGAGGCCCAGGTGTGCGGTCAGTGCCATAACGAGTACTACTTCAACGCCGACAAGGTGACGAGCAATCCCTACGATAGCCTCGCGGGCATGGACGCCGAGCAGATGCTCGCCTTCTACGACTCCCTCGGCTTCAAGGACTGGGAACACCCCGATACCGGCGCCCCGCTGCTGAAGGCCCAGCACCCCGAGTTCGAGACCATCTACGGCGGCCGGCAGTCCCGCATGGCCGCGGCCGGCTTCAGCTGCGCTGATTGCCACATGGCCACCCTGGAGACCGAGGAGGGCGCGCGCTACGCCTCCCACGACCTGGTGAGCCCCCTCGAGAGCCCCGAGCTCATGGAGAAGTGCGGCCTGTGCCATGACGACCTGGCCGGCGAGGTGGCGTCTTGGCAGAAGGCGGTCACCGACCGCGAGCAGGCCATCTCCCAGGACATCGTCCGCTACATTGAGAAGCTGGCCGCCGCCAAGGACTCCCTCGACCCCGAGACCCTCGCCCGCGCCCAGCAGATCCATCGCCACGCGCAGTTCTACTGGGATTACGTGATGGTCGAGAACAGCGAGGGCGCTCACAACCCCGAGGCCGCCCACGCCAACCTCGACAAGGCCGAGGCGCTCCTGGCCGAGGGCTTCGCCCTGCTGGCCTAAGGCGGAAGGAGAGAAGAGATGACCGAAGAGAAGAAGAACACCGCCTCGGCCGCCGCGCCGGAGCCTGCGGCCAAGCGCAGGGGCCGGGGCAAGCTGGCCGTCGTCGTGGGCGTCGTGTGCGCCGTCGTGGTGGTGGCCGGCGCCGGGTTCTGGGTGTGGCACGAGCAGCCGAGCTTCTGCAACGCCATCTGCCACGCGCCCCAGGATCCCATCAACGCCACCTATGACGGCGAGCCGGGCCAGGCGGGCCTTGACAAGTGGGGCAACCCGGTGGACGACATGGGCGACCTTCTGGTGGTCCAGCACAAGCAGGCAGGCCTTACCTGCCTGTCGTGCCACGAGCCCACCCTGGGCCAGCAGATCACCGAGGGCCTGCACTGGGCGAGCGGCGACTTTGAGTACCCGCTCAACGAGCGCTCCCTCACCGACCTCAACCACTACCTGGGCAAGGACGACCCCGAGTCGTTCTGCCTGAATGAGAGCTGCCACAACATGACCCGCGACGATCTGGCCCGGGCCACCTCTGCCCTGGGGGAGCGCAACCCCCACGTCACCGAGGTGCGCCACGATCAGATCGAGTGCGGCGAGTGCCACAAGTCCCACCGTCAGTCGGTGAACGCCTGCAGCCGCTGCCATGATGACGCGCCCATCCCCGCCGGCTGGCTCGACGCCGGCCAGGCGGCTCAGCTGGACGCGAGCGGCTTTCCGTACTGAGGAGCGCCCTCGGAGGGTCTTTGCGGCCAAAAACACCACGTTTTCCGCTCTCTGTCTTGCCTTGCACCCGGTTACGCCGGTTTATATGCAAATGAGAACAAACTTGACCAGGACGAACGGAGGAGGTGATTTTCGCTCATCGTCTGAGTGGCACCTGGTTTGCGTAAACCACGGTGTTTTTGGCCAGAAACTTCGAAACGAGGGAGCTTAGCTTGCGAAAGCGGGGAGGGCGCGGTGCGTTGGGCCGTGCCTCGCGCTCGCCTGTGCCGCGCGCCTAGCGCGCCGGGGTCACCTGGCCGTCGAAGCCGACGAAGAAGGCCTGGCGAATCTCCGCGTGGCGTCGCGCCAGGGCGAGCCCGCGCTCCAGGCCCAGGGCGAGCAGCGTGGTGGAGAACCCCTCGGCGTCAAGCGAGCGGTCGGCCACCACGGTGACGCCGGCTACGTCGGTGGCGGCGGGCCGTCCGGTGCGCGGGTCGAGGATGTGGTGGCAGAAGCGCCCGTCGGCCGTGGTGAACGAGCGCTCGTAGACGCCGCTCGTCACGGCTGAGCCGCTCGCCAGCGGCACGGCGCCCAGAAGCGCTTCGGGGTCATGCGGGTCGCGCGGGTCGCGGATGCCCACGCGCCAGGGGCTGCCGTCGGGCTTGGCGCCGCCTACGGCCACGTTCCCGCCCAGGTTGACCACGAACCCCGCAAGTCCGCGGGCGGCCAGCAAGGCCGTGAGCTCATCGGCGATCCACCCCTTGGCGATGCCGCCTACGTCAACGGCTGCCCGCGCATCGGCGAGCCGGGCGAAGAAGCGCCGCGCGTCTGGCTGGGCGCAGGGGTATCCGGGGCGCGCCAGCGCGCAGGCGCTGCCGGCACCCGCCTTTGCCCCAGCGCCTCCGTCGTCCGCATCCGCGCCGCGTGTTCGCGCGCCCGTCCCGTCGGCGGCACCTGCCCCTGCCGCAGACTGACACACTCCGCGGCCCCATGGTCTCGG
>CANSQW010000187.1 GCA_947649215.1 uncultured bacterium
CGCGATTCGCCTTAGTCTCGTGGGCTCGGAGATGTGTATAAGAGACAGGCCCCCGCCGACGCGCCCGCCGCGGCGGTGGACGCGCTGGGGGTCGACCCCGCCTCGCTGAGCCCGCGGGCGATGGCGGCCATCGCCTCCTACCAGGAGTCCGTCGCCACCGAGGCGGACGCCTACCGGCGCATCGCCGCGCACGTGGGGGACGCGGGCAATCGCGCGACGCTTGAGCGCATCGCCGACGAGAAGGCGGCCGACGCCGAGGCCTGGGTCCGCTACACCGGCCGCGCCGCCACCCCGCGAGTCGGCCGCGCGCGCCGCTACGCCCTGATCGCACGCATCCTCGGCTTCACCTTCGCCGTCAAGCTCATGGACAAGCACAAGCACGCTGCCCGCGGCAACGCCCGCGCGCTCGCAGCCCAGGTGCCCGCGATAGCCCGCGCCGAGGCGGACGAGGAGCGCCGCGCCCACGAGCTCATGGGGCTGCTCGACGAGAGGCTCCTCTCCTACGTGGGCGCCATGGTGCTCGGGATGAACGACGCGGTGGTGGAGATAACCGGCACGCTCGCCGGCCTCACGCTGGCCATGCAGAACACGCGCCTCATCGCGCTGTCGGGCCTCATCACCGGCATCGCCGCCACGCTCTCGATGGCGGCGAGCGAGTACCTGGCCGCCCGAAGCGACGGCCGCCCCGACGCCAAGCGCGCCTGCGCCTACACCGGCAGCGCCTACGCGCTCACCGTGGTGCTGCTGCTCATCCCCTACCTGCTCATGCCCGACAAGATGTACCTGCTGGCCATGGCCATCATGCTCGCCGTGGTGGTGCTCATCTTGGCGGCGTTCAACTTCTACACGGCCGTGGCGCAAGACCTTCCCTTCCGGAAGCGCTTCGCGCAGATGTGCGCCATATCGCTGGGCGTGGCCGCGCTCTCGTTCTTCCTCGGCCTGTTCTGCAAGATCGTGCTGGGCGTGGAGGTATAGGATCGCAGAAAAAGAAGGGGGCAAGCCCGCGGCTCGCCCCCTTCCCTACTGGCCGGACCTCACCAGCTCCTCGGCCATCTCGCGGAGCTTGAACTTCTGGACCTTCATCGACGGGGTCATGGGGAAGTCGTCGACGAAGAAGACGCGCTTGGGGACCTTGTAGCGCGCGATGCGGGGGATGGCCCACTCGCGCACGTCGTCCTCGGTCATCGACTCGAAGCCGGGGCGCGTGCGGATGAAGGCGCCCACGATCTCGCCGTACTTCGCATCGGGAATGCCCACCACCTGGGCGTCGAGCACGCCCGGCATGGTGAGCAGGAAGTTCTCCACCTCAAGGGGGTAGATGTTCTCGCCGCCGCGGATGATCATGTCCTTGATGCGGCCCGTGACGCGGAAGTAGCCGTCCTCGTCCACGGTGCCCATGTCACCGGAATGGAGGAAGCCGTTCTCGTCGATGGCCTTGGCCGTCTCCTCGGGCATCTTGTAGTAGCCCTTCATGACGTTGTAGCCCTTGCAGCACAGCTCGCCGTGCTCGCCGGGGGCGCAGATGTGGCCGTCGTTCGGATCCAGGATGCGCACCTCCACGGGCGGGTGCGCCCGGCCCACGGTCTCGCACTTGTGCGGGATATCGTCGTCCACCGAGGTCTGGGTGAACACGGGGCTCGTCTCGGTGAGGCCGTAGCAGATGGTGACGTCGCGCATGTTCATGCGGTCCATCACCTCGCGCATGGTCTCGGGCGGACAGGGGCTGCCGGCCATGATGCCCGTGCGCAGGTGCGACAGGTCGAAGGTGTCGAAGTCGGGGTGGTTGAGCTCGGCGATGAACATGGTGGGCACGCCGTAGACGGCGGTCGCCCGCTCCTTGTGGAGCGCCTGGAGCACGAGCCCCGCGTCGAAGTCCTCCACGATGATCATGGTGGATCGGTGCGTGAGGTTGGCCATGACGCCGAGTACGCAGCCGAAGCAGTGGAAGAACGGCACCGGCAGGCACACGCGGTCATCGGGGCCGAGCTTCTGCCCCTCGCCGATGTAGAAGCCGTTGTTCAAGATGTTGCGGTGCGTGAGCATGACGCCCTTGGGGAAGCCCGTGGTGCCGGAGGTGTACTGCATCATCACCACGTCGTTGTTGTCGAACTGGCGCGCAGCCCACTCCAGGTCCGAGTCGGGGCGGTGCTGGCCGAGCAGGATGAGCTCGGGCACGCTGTAGAAGCCGCGGTGCTTCTCCGGCCCCATGTAGATGAGGTTCTCCAGGCATGGGTACTCGTCGGCGTGCAGGAACCCGCGCTGGCACTCGAGGGACTCGGGCACGAGGTCGCGGATGATCTGGAGGTAGTCCACGTCGCGGTAGGCGTCGATGACGCAGAGCGCCTTCATGTCCGACTGCTTGAGGACGTAGTCGATCTCATGGCTCTTGTAGATGGGGTTCACCGTGACCATGACGATGCCCACCTTGGCGGTGGCGTACATGAACGTGAGCCAGTCGGGGATGTTGCGCGCCCACACGCCCAAATGGTCGCCGGGCTTCATCCCGATGGAGAGCAGCCCCTTGGCCAGGGCGTCGGTGCGCTCGTCGAAGTCACGGTAGGTCCAGCGCAGGTCGCGGTCGGGGTACACCACGAACTCGTGGTCGGGGTCTATCGCCACCTGCTCGCGGAAGTAGGCGCCGATGGTGAGCTCGGAGTGCAGCGGAAAGTCCTGGTCGCCCGGCTGGGGCGTGCGGCTGTCGGTCATGGGCGGCCTCCTAGAACGGCGTGTAGACGCAGGCGAGGAACTTGGCGTTCTGGCCGTCATGGGCGCGCACCTGGTGCGGGACGATGGAGTCGTAGTAGATGCTCTCGCCCGGGTGCAGCACGAACACCTCGTTGCCGTACTCGATCTCGATGCAGCCCTCCATGCCGTAGAGCCACTCCTCGCCCTCGTGGCTGTCGAGCTTGTGGGTGGTCTCGCCCGAGGGGGTGACGGTGATGACGAAGGGGTCCATGTGGCGCGACGGCCGGCCGGCCGCCAGGCTGAAGTAGCTCAAGTCGCCGGCGTCGCTGGCGGTCTGGAGCGCCTTGACGCGCTCGACCTCGGCCATCTGCTCGCCGTCGATGTAGGCCGGGCCGAAGGCCTCGTCGTCGTCCATGAGGGTGCCGAGCCGCACGCCGAGGGCGCGCGTGATCTTGATGAGCGGCGCGAGCGACGCGGGCACCTCGCCCGCCTCGAGCTTCTCGATGACCTCCACCTCGCACTGGCAGCGGTCGGCCAGATCCTGGGCCGACAGGTGGTGCGCCGTGCGCAGGGTGGTGATCTTCTTGCCGAGCCTGTTGTCTTGGGCCATGGGGTACCTCCTCCGATAAATGCGTATCAGGCCATGATACCGGAAATCTGCCGAGACAAGGCGAACTCGGGGGACGGCCCGGTATGGGGGACGCCGCAGGCTGCGCTCGACGCGTCGTCGTCGCGAGCCAGGGTCTCGCTCCTCCTTCGGCTTGACCTCGCTGCGCCTGACGGGACGGGGGAGCCTCCTCGGGTTGCGCTTCGGCCGCCTTCGCGGCCCGGGCGTAGGCCTCGGAGATGGCGGCGGCCACCCCGCCGGTGAGCGAGGGCACGTCCAGGCTCGTGCCCGCCCCGGCGAACACCGGGGCGATGAGGCGCACCCCGGCGGCCTTGAGGGTATCGGCGTACTCGCTCGAGCGGAAGTACGGGTTCACCACGTCCATATCGGCCAGGGTGACCGTCCGGCCGGCCGCAGCGGCGTCCAGGGCCAGGTTCAGGGCGAAGTTGGTCTTCCCCACCCCGTAATGACCCACCACCACGACCACGGGCGCGAGGCTTTCCACCGCAAAGGGCGCCGTCTCCCGGTCCATGGCTAGATCAGCCCCTCGGGGGTCTTCTCCGACGCGCGGTGGGTCTGGTCGGCCTCGCGGATGGCGGCGCGGCGGATCTTTCCGTTCACGGTGCGCGGCAAATCGTCCACGTACTCGATGATGCGCGGGTACTTGTAGGGGGCGGTCTGGCGCTTCA
>CANSQW010000188.1 GCA_947649215.1 uncultured bacterium
CTACACTAGATCGCTCGTCGGCAGCGTCAGATGTGTATAAGAGACAGCATTGAAGATTTGCAGGAATGGGGCAGGCGCGGCATTGCCCCCGTGGTGGATAGCGAGCGTTTCGGGCGCATCCGGCTGACCCATGTGAACCTCGATGACGGCACGGCCGAGGGCTTCGCCTTCCTCGATGTGCCGGCCTTCAGCGTGCAGTACCATCCGGAGGCCGCCCCCGGCCCTACCGACGCCCACTACCTGTTCACCGCCTTCACCCGGCTCATGGAAGGGCGCGCGGACTACCTGGACATCGATATCGCGGCCGACCGCCTGGCCGGCTGGAGGTTCGGAAGCGTCACGGAAGGGGAGGTGGCCTAAATGCCCAAGCGCACCGACATCAAGAGCATCCTCGTTATCGGAAGCGGCCCCATCGTCATCGGCCAGGCCTGCGAGTTCGACTACTCCGGCGCCCAGGCCTGCAAGGTGCTGCGCGAGGAGGGCTACCGCGTCATTCTCGTGAACTCGAACCCGGCCACCATCATGACCGACCCGGAGCTGGCCGACGCCACCTACGTGGAGCCCATCACGCCGGCCTTCGTGGAGAAGGTCATCGCGCGGGAGCGGCCCGACGCGTGCCTGCCCACCCTCGGCGGCCAGACGGGCCTGAACACGGCCGTGGAGCTGGCGAAGTCCGGCGTGCTCGAGCGCTACGGCGTGGAGCTTATCGGGTGCGACGTGGACGTCATCGAACGGGGCGAGGACCGCAAGCTCTTCAACGAGTGCATGGCCGACCTCGGCATCGAGATCTCGCGGGCCGGCTACGCCTATTCCGTGGAAGACGCGCTGGCCATCGCCGACGAGCTGGGCTTCCCCGTGGTTCTGCGCCCGTCGTTCACCATGGGCGGTGCCGGCGGCGGCATCGCGCGCGACGCCGACGAGCTTCGCCGCATCGTCTCCCAGGGGCTGGAGCTCTCGCCGGCCGGCGAGGTGCTCGTCGAGGAGTCCATCGAGGGCTGGAAGGAATACGAGATGGAGGTCATGCGCGACGCGGCCGGCAACGGCATCATCGTGTGCTCCATCGAGAATGTGGACCCCATGGGTGTGCACACCGGCGACTCCATCACCGTAGCGCCGGCCCAAACCCTCACTGACCTGGAGTACCAGCGCATGCGCGCGGCATCCCTGGCAGTGCTGGAACGGGTGGGCGTGGCCACGGGCGGCTCCAACGTGCAGTTCGCCGTGCATCCCGAGACGGGCCGCATGGTCATCATCGAGATGAACCCCCGCGTGTCGCGCTCTTCGGCGCTGGCGTCGAAGGCCACGGGCTTTCCCATCGCGAAGGCGGCGGCGCGGTTGGCCGTGGGCTACACCTTGGACGAGATCGTCAACGACATGACCGGCACCACTCCGGCCTGCTTCGAGCCGACCATCGACTACTGCGTCGTGAAGGCCCCGCGCTTCGCCTTCGAGAAGTTCCAGGGCGCCGACGACACGCTGACCACTCGCATGAAGGCTGTCGGCGAGGTCATGGCCATCGGGCGCACCTTCGAGGAGGCCCTCGGCAAGGCCCTGCGATCCTTGGAATGCGGCCGCGCGGGCTTCGGCGGCGACGGGCGCGGGGAAGAGGCGGCACTCGCCGACGAGGAGCTCTTCGCGGCCCTTTCCCGTCCCACGGCCGAGCGCATCTTCCTGGCGGCCGAGGCCCTGCGCCGGGGCATGGGCGTCGAAGAGCTGCACGAGCGCACGGCCATCGACCGGTTCTTCTGCGCCCGCATGGCCGATATGGCCGCCGTGCAGGAGGCGCTGCGGGGCTGCCCGCTGGAGACCCTGGACGCCGAAGCCTTCCTCATGGCGAAGCGCTACGGCATCTCCGACGGTGAGATCGCCGTCCTTGTGGGCTCTGATGAGCGCACGGTGCGGGCCTGCCGCAAGATCGTGGGCGTGCGTCCGGCCTTCAAGACCGTGGACACCTGCGCGGCGGAGTTCCCCACCAAGACCGCCTACCACTACAAGACCTACGACGCGGACGAATCCGAGGTGGCGCCGAAGACACGGCCCCGGGCCCTCATCCTGGGCGCGGGCCCCAACCGCATCGGCCAGGGCATCGAGTTCGACTACTGCTGCGTGCACGCGAGCTACGCGCTGGCCGAGGCGGGCTTCGAGACCGTCATGGTCAACTGCAATCCCGAGACGGTGTCCACCGACTACGACACCTCCGATATGCTGTTCTTCGAGCCGCTCACCTACGAGGACGTCATGGACGTGGTGGACGCAGTGGAGCCCGACGGCGTGGTGGTCACACTCGGCGGCCAGACGCCGCTGAAGCTGGCCCGGGCCCTGGAGGAGGCCGGCGTGCCCACCATGGGCACGAGTCCGGACGCCATCGACCTGGCCGAGGACCGCGACCGGTTCGCGGCGCTGCTGGACGGACTGGGTGTCGCGTACCCGCGCTCGGCCATGGCCGCGGGGCTGGAAGAGGCCCGCGCCGCCGCCCGCGAGATCGGCTACCCCCTGCTCGTGCGGCCGAGCTACGTGCTAGGTGGCCGGGGCATGGGCATCGTCTACGACGACGCTGGCCTGGCCCGCTACGTGGCCGAGGCGACGGCGGTGTCCCCGGATCACCCGGTCTATCTGGACAAGTTCCTGGAAGGGGCCGTAGAGTGCGATCTGGACGCGCTCTGCGACGGTGAGGACGTGTACGTGGGCGGCATTCTGGAGCACATCGAGATGGCGGGCATCCACTCGGGGGACTCGGCCTGCGGCCTGCCGCCCTTCTCGCTGTCGGCCGCGGTGCAGGCCGAGATGGCCGCCATCGCCCGCAAGATCGCCCTGGCCCTGGGAGTGCGCGGCCTCGTGAACATCCAGTTCGCCGTGAAGGACGGGGTCGTCTACGTCATCGAGGCCAATCCCCGGGCGAGCCGCACGGTGCCCTTCATCTCGAAGGCCACGGGCGTGCCTTTGGCGAAGCTGGCCAGCCGCATCATGGCCGGCGAGACCCTGGCCGCTTTCGACCTTCCCCGCGACTTCGCTCGCCCGGGCCGCTACTTCGTGAAGGAGGCCGTCATGCCCTTCGGTCGCTTCCCGGGCGCCGACGCGCTGCTGGGTCCGGAGATGCGTTCCACCGGTGAGGTCATGGGCATCGCGGAGAGCTTCCCGGCGGCCTACATGAAGACCCAGCTGGCCATCGACTACGCTGAGCCCGCAGGAGGCGTGGCCTTCATCTCGGTGAACGACCAGGACAAGCGCGCTGTGGCCTTCGTCGCCCGGGAGCTTGCGCGCCTCGGCTTCTCGCTTCTGGCCACCGAGGGCACGGCCGCGGTGCTGCGGGCGTTGGGCGTGCCCTGCGCGGTGACGGGCAAGATCCACGAGGGAGCGGGCTCGGTGGTCGACGCCATCGCCGCCGGGGAGATCTCCCTCATGATCAACACGCCGCTCGGCGTGGCCACCCGCGACGACGGCTACGAGCTGCGCCGGGCCGCCGTGCGCCACGGCATCACCTACGCCACCACCCTGGCCGCCGCCCAGGCCCTCATCGCCGGCATGGAGGCCGCCCGCTCCGGCGAGCTTGGCGTGATGCCGCTGCAGGAGCTGTAGGGGCAGCCCGGGGTCGAGGGGCCGTGACGGCGTGACGGGGGTCGGGTGCTTTGTCACGTTGGAGGTGCCGGGGGTCGGCGCGCTCCTCTCCAGGAGGGGCTTTATGCGCTAGAATGTCACCTAACGTACGATGTCCGCCGAGCCGATAGGAGAGCCTATGACCCTCTGCAACGAGACAGCGCCCATTTTGGTGAACGAGGAGATGGGGTGCAACATCTGGCTCATGACCGTGGCCGCCCCGCAGATCGCGGCTACGGCGGCCCCGGGCCAGTTCGTGCACGTGAAGATTCCCGGCATGGACGACCATATCCTGCGCCGGCCCCTCGGCGTGTACGCGGCCGACGCCGCGGCGGGCACCGTGGACATGATGTACCAGGTGCTCGGCTTCGGCACCGACCGCATGA
>CANSQW010000189.1 GCA_947649215.1 uncultured bacterium
GCTACCGCGGCGTGCGCTTCTCCTACGACGGCGGCCAGCCGGTGCTCGACGGGCTTGACCTGGAGGTGCCGGCCGGATCCACCGTGGCGCTCGTGGGGCCCTCCGGCGGCGGCAAGACCACCACCTGCTCGCTCCTGCCGCGCTTCTACGACGTGGATGCGGGCGCCGTGGAGATCGACGGCATCGACGTGCGCGCCGTGACGCTCGAGTCGCTGCGCGCGGCCATCGGCATCGTGCAGCAGGACGTCTACCTGTTCGGCGGCACCGTGCGCGAGAACATCGCCTACGGCCGCCCCGGCGCCGACGACGCTGCCATCGAGGCCGCGGCGCGCAAGGCCAACGTGCACGACTTTGTCATGAGCCTGCCCGACGGCTACGACACGCTGGTGGGGGAGCGCGGCGCGCGCCTGTCCGGCGGCCAGAAGCAGCGCATCGCCATCGCGCGCGTGTTCTTGCGCGACCCGCGCATCCTCATCCTCGACGAGGCCACGAGCGCGCTCGACAACGAGAGCGAGCGCGCCATCCAGGCCTCGCTCGAGGAGCTCTCGCGCGGGCGCACCACGCTCATGATCGCGCATCGGCTCTCCACCATCCGCAGCGCCTCGCTCATCGCCGTGGTTGAGAGCGGGCGCGTGGTGGAGCAGGGCACCCACGACGAGCTGCTCGCCCGCGGCGGCACCTACGCGCGCTACTACCGCCTCCAGTTCGGGGAGTAGGGGAGGGCGCGAAAAAACCCGCCGGCATACCCTTGCGGGGGATTCTTCGCTTTGGTAGAATACCATTTCGTGCGTTTAACGAAGTAAAGCCCGGCGGCTTCGCACTGCCGGGATGTAATGAAGGAGAATCGACCATGGCAGTACCCAAGCGCAAGACCGGCCGCGCCCGCACCCACGCCCGCCGCAGCAGCAACGACAAGATCGCGGCTCCCGCCCGCTCCGTGTGCCCGCAGTGCGGCGAGGTCAAGCTCCCGCATCGCGTGTGCCCGAGCTGCGGCTTCTACAAGAACCGCGAGGTCATCGAGACCGAGTAGCGCGTCCGCTTGGCGACGCCGTGCGGATGGCTTCCGCATCCGCATGAGGTCCCTGCAAGCCTCCTAGCACGCCCGGCGCGACGCCGTGCGCGCCAGGAGGCTTTTTGGCTGTAGGCCGCAGTCCCCAGAGGGCCGGAGGGCCGCCTCGCAGGCGGCCGGCCCCGCATCCCGCGAGCATCCGACACGAAGGAGCAGAGCGTGGCAGAGAAAGTCACCATCACCGTTGACGCCCTGGGCGGCGACGACGCCCCCGGGGTGGTCCTGGAGGGCGTCGAGCTGGCGCTGGCCGCCGACCCCGACCTGTCCGTCATCCTGTGCGGCCCGGCCGAGGTGGTCGGGCCCTTCGCCGCCTCCCACGAGCGCGCCGAGGCCCAGGCGACCACCGAGTTCATCGCCATGGACGAGCACCCGGCCAACGCCGTGCGCCGCAAGAAGGACTCCTCCATCGTGGTGGGCTGCCGGCTGGTCAAGGAGGGCGCCGCCGACGGCTTCTTCTCCGCCGGCTCCACCGGCGCCTGCCTGGCCGCCGCCACGCTCGTCATGGGGCGGGTGAAGGGCGTCAAGCGCCCCGCGCTCGGCCAGGTGCTGCCCGCCTACGGCACGCCGACGCTTCTGCTGGACGTGGGCGCCAACGCCGACTGCAAGGCCGAGTACCTTGTGCAGTTCGCCCAGATGGGCGCCGTCTACGCCCGCGAGATCATGGGCGTGGCGGCCCCGCGCGTGGGCCTGCTCAACATCGGCGAGGAGGACACGAAGGGCTCGGTCGCCGCCCAGGAGGCCCACGCGCTCCTGCGCGCGGAGGTGCCGGAGTTCGCCGGCAACGCCGAGGGCCGCGACATCCTGGCCGGCACCTTCGACGTGGTGGTC
The DNA here is from genome assembly GCA_947649215.1 of uncultured bacterium. Lineage (GTDB taxonomy): Bacteria > Actinomycetota > Coriobacteriia > Coriobacteriales > Eggerthellaceae > Enterorhabdus. Next base: position 1,898 of record CANSQW010000189.1, read on the forward strand.
ACCGACGGCTTCACCGGCAACGTCTGCCTCAAGGCCATCGAGGGCACTTCGTCGGTGCTCTTCCGCTACATGAAGGACGCCCTCATGGCCTCGGCCAAGGGCAAGCTCGGCGCGCTGCTCGTCAAGGGCGACCTGGCCGAGCTCAAGGGCAAGCTGAGCCCCGACACCCACGGCGGCGCGCCGCTTCTGGGCATCAAGGGCGCCTGCGTGGTGGGCCACGGCTCGTCGAGTGCGCTCGCCGTCAAGAACGGCGTGCTCGCCACGGCGCGCACCGTCCGCTCCCGCGTCTCCGAGGTCATCGCCGCGAAGGTGGCCGAGGGCGGTGAGCGCGCATGACGCTCAGCGAGGAGCAGCGCTCCAAGCTCGACCGCGCCCAGGAGATCCTCGGCTACGCCTTCCAGGACGAGGGCGTGCTGCTCTCGGCCATCACCCACCCCTCGGCCACCGAGGGCAAGTCGGTGAAGTTCTCCTACGAGCGCCTGGAGTTCCTCGGCGACTCCATCCTGGGCGCCATCGTGGCCTCTACCGCCTTCCACCGCTTCCACGAGCTGGACGAGGGCGGCCTCACCCGCATCAAGGTGGCGCTCGTCTCCGGCGCGTCGCTGGCCGACGTGGCCGCGGGCCTGGGCTTCGCCGACGTGATCGTCTTCGGCTCGTCGGAGACGGGCACGGGCAAACGCGGGCTGCACTCGGCGCTCGAGAACGTCTACGAGGCCGTGGTGGCCGCGCTCTTCCTCGACGGCGGGCTGCCTGCCGCCGTCGGCTTCGTGGAGCGCACGCTCGTGCCGCGCATGTCGCTCGACATGGCCAGCGAGCCTGAGAACCCCAAGAGCGCCCTGCAGGAGAAGCTGCAGGAGGACGGCATCACCCCCACCTACAAGCTGGTGGAGACGCAGGGCCCGCCGCATGACCGCACCTTCGTCGCCCAGGTCTACGCTGGCGACCAGGGGCTCGCCCGCGGCGTCGGCCGCACGAAGAAGGAGGCCGAGAGCCAGGCCGCCAAGACCACCCTCGCGCGCCTCTCCGAGTTCTTCGGGCTGGGCGGCGGCGAGGAGAAGGCGGCGGAGAAGGCCGCCAAGGCCGAGGAGAAGGCCGCCGAGAAGGCCGCGGCCAAGGCCGCCAAGGCCGAGGAGCGCGCGCGGAAGAAGAGCGAGCGGGAAGCCGCCAAGAAGAAGCAGGATTAGGGTGCCCATGTATCTGAAGTCACTCGTCCTCAAGGGATTCAAGTCCTTCGCCGACCGGTCCGTCATGGCCCTCGAGCCCGGCATCACCGCCGTGGTGGGCCCCAACGGCTCGGGCAAGTCGAACATCTCCGACGCGGTGCTGTGGGTGCTCGGCGAGCGCAACGCCAAGCACCTGCGCGGCCAGGCCATGGAAGACGTCATCTTCGCCGGCTCGTCGGCGCGCAAGCCCACGGGCCTGGCCGAGGTGGACCTCGTGCTCGACAACTCGGACGGCACGCTGCCCATCGACTACGACGAGGTGGCCATCACCCGCCGCATGTACCGCAACGGCGAGAGCGAGTACCTCATCAACGGCACGGTGGCCCGCCGCATGGACGTGCTGGAGATCCTGCACGACTCGGGCCTGGGCACCGGCACCCACTCCATCATCTCCCAGGGCTCGCTCGACTCCATCCTCCAGAGCAAGCCGGAGGACCGCCGCGCCCTCATCGAGGAGGCCGCCGGCGTGCTCAAGCACAAGCAGCGCAAGGCGAAGAGCGAGCGGAAGCTGGCTTCGATGGACCAGCACCTGGCCCGCGCCCGCGACGTGGTGGCCGAAGTGGAGCGCCAGCTCGGGCCGCTCTCGCGCAAGGCGAAGAAGGCCCGCACCTACCAGGAGCTGGCCGGCGAGCTGGCCGACGTGAGCCTGCGTTTGGCCGTGGACGACCTGCGCACGCTCCAGCGCGCCTGGGACGGCTCGCAGGAGAAGGAGGCGGCGCTCGCCGCTGACATGGAGGCCAAGCGCGCCGCCATCGAGGCCGCCGAGGCCGCCGTCGAGGAGCTCCAGGAGCGCATCCGGCTCGACTCGGTGGACGCCGGCGAGCTCTCGCGCCAGTACCG
>CANSQW010000190.1 GCA_947649215.1 uncultured bacterium
GGCTGGGAGGCGTCTAGCGGTCGGGGCCGGAGGTGCCGGCGACGTCGCGCTCCTCGCGACGGAGGGCCTCGTCGCGCAGCGCGTCCTCGGCCTCGGCGAGCCGCGCCTCCGCAACGTCGCCGTCGTCCTCGCGCGGCAGCTCCACGACGATCTCGGCAACGCCCTGGCCGCCCTGGAGGCGCGCCTCCAGCTCGCGCTCGAGCTCCTCGTCGTCAAGCGAGGCCAGCAGCTCCTCGCCGGCACGGTCGACCTCGACGCTGGCCGTCTGGGGATGCAGCTCATCGCTGTAGGCGGTCACGTAGGCCACGCCGCGCGCATCGGCGGCCCGTGCCTGGCCGAGCAGGAACAAAAAGCCCACCACGCCGGCCACCAGCGACGCCGCCAGGATGCCGAGCTTCGCCTCGGACACCATGATGGCCTCGGGGAACGCCAGGTTGGCCACGAAGATGGCCATGGTGAACCCGACGCCGCCCAGGATGGCCGCGCCCAGCATGTGCTTCCAGTTGACGTTCTGCGGCAGGCTGGCCACCTTCAGCTTCACGGTGACGAAGCTGAACAGCATGATGCCGATGGGCTTGCCCAGCACCAGGCCGAAGAACACGCCGAGCAGCACCGGGCTCGACAGCATGGTGCCCAGATCGCCCGAGATGGCCACGTCGGCGTTGGTCAGCGCGAACAGCGGCAGCACGCCGAAGTACACCCACGGGTACAACTTGTGCTCGAGGTGCGTGGCCGGCGGGATGACCTGCCGCGCCACCTGCGAGAGGTTGCTCACCGTCTCCATGTACTCGCCCTGGGCGATGACCGGCGTATCCGGCTCGAACACCTCGCGCGCCTTCTGCACCTTATCGCCCGACCACTGGAGGAAGCCGCGCAGGTTCACGCGCGAGCCGGACGGGATGGAGAACGCCAGCAGCACGCCGGCGATGGTGGAGTGCACGCCCGACATGAACACGCAGAACCACAGCACCACGCCCACGGCAAGGTAGGGGAACAGCGAGTACACGTGCGTGCGGTTCATCACCATGAGCAGCGCGAACACCGCCGCCGCAGCCGCCAGCCACAGAAGGGACGGGCTCTGGCCGTAGAAGATGGCGATGACGAGGATGGCGATGATGTCATCGGCCACGGCCAGCGTGGACAGGAACACGCGCACGCCGTTGGGCACGCGGTTGCCCAGAAGCGCCATGATGCCGAGCGCGAAGGCGATGTCGGTGGCAGTGGGAACGCCCCAGCCGTGGGCCGTCTCGGGGTTGGCGCCGTTGAACAGCGAGTACAGCACGATGGGCATGAGCACGCCGCCGACCGCGGCGATGATGGGAAGCGCCGCCTGGCGGATGTTCGTCAGCTCGCCGACGGTCATCTCGTACTTGATCTCCAAGCCCACGAGCAGGAAGAACACGGCCATGAAGATGTCGTTGATGACGTGCGCCATGGACATCTCGCCCACCACCGGGCCGATGCCCACCACCACGGGCAGGTGCCAGAACTCGAGGAACGCCTCGTGGGCGCCGGTGTTGGCCACGATGAGCGCCACCACGGCGGCCACGAGCATGGCGCCGGCGGCCTTGGTGGAGGAATGCGTGAGGTGGATGAGCTTGCGGTAGCGCCGCTGATGGCCCTGCACCTCGCGGATGAAGAGGGCCTGGGAGACCGCCGCCTCGTCCGCCCGCGCATCGGCGCCGCCCGGCGCCTGGGGCGCCTTCTCGTCCTGTTCCTTCTTCGTGCTTTCCATGGGACACCTCGTATGCTCGGCCGCGTGAGAACCTCGTTCAAGCGCCTTATTATCCCCCAATTCGCGCCGCGTGCCTACCGGCAGGCAACCTCCGTAAAAACCTCGTAACGCCCCGGGCCGCGCCTGCCCGCCGCCTCCCTTCGCCTTGCCCTCCCCCAAGCCGCGCGCGGCTTCGCCGCGTCATGGAAACGTTTTCTTCTCCTGTCATTCTGGTCGGCAGAGAACCTGGTTTTGCGCTATGCTTGAACCACAGCTTGACGAAAGGGGCCGCCGCCGACGGATCGACCTTTGAGGATAGAGACGTGCCGCCGGGCATGTTTTCCCAGAAGACGACGCCGGCACGCGAACCGCCTTTTCATCAGCTGTTTTTTATTCGCTTCGAGCAAAGAGGTGAACGCTATGAGCATTACCGTCACCAGCCGCAAGATGCCCATCACCGACGCGCTGCGCCAGTATGCCGAGGAGAAGGTCGGCAACGCCCTGAAGGCCATCGACGCCGATCCCATCTCCTGCGAGGTCGTGCTGATGAAGGAGAAGAACCCGGCGAACCCGCTGCCGTCCATCTGCGAGGTCACCGTGCGCATCAAGGGCCATATCGTTCGCGTCGAGGAGAACGAAGAGGACATGTACGCGGCCATCGACGTGGCGGCTGCCAAGATTGCGCGCCAGATCCGCAAGTACAAGACCCGCATCATCGACAAGAAGGTGCGCGCCACCGAGAAGATCGTCGACTACGCGCACGAGGACGCGCGCCCCGAGGGCGAGCTCGACCTGGACAAGCTCATGGACGAGCTGGCCGGCGAGGAGGTCGTCCGCCGCAAGGAGACCGAGTTCACGCCCATGACCGAGGAAGAGGCCCTCGTGCAGATCGACCTGCTCGGGCACGACTTCTTCGCCTACACTGATCGCGACACGAATCTCGTCAACGTGCTGTACCGCCGCGACGACGGCGGCTACGGCCTGCTGAAGCAGAAGGAGAACTAGGCAATGGCGACCATCGACACCGTCCGCGACATCCTGCAGCGCAACCTCGACATCGACCCGGCCACGGTGACCGAGGAGTCCACGTTCGACTCGCTCGGCATCGACTCGCTCGACATGGTCGAGCTGATCTGCGACCTCGAGGACGAGCTGGGCATCGACTTCGGCGAGCCCGAGGGGCTGGCCACCACCGCCGACCTGGTGGCCTACATCGACGCGCTGTAGCGCACGACAGCGTCTTCCCTGCGAGAAGGGGTGCCTGCGGGCGCCCCTTCTCTCTTTTTTACGCCGACTCGCGCGCTCGCGGAGGGAGGCGCGGAACGCGCGGGCAGGCGCGCCCGCGCCGCCCTACGCGAGCGCGTCGTCCTTGAGCGCCTGCGCCAGGTCGCAGCGGACGAGCCGCCAGGCGCCGAGGGCGTTGGCGGCGACCACCACGAGCGCCACGACGGCGACGTAGGACAGCAGCGCGCCGTAGGGGAAGGCGGCGAGGAAGCCCCCTATCGGCTGGCGCCCCAGCAGCGCCAGGGCCAGCGCCCCGGCGACCACGAGGGGCAGGGCCAGCGCCACGGGCCGCGCCACGGTCAGCAGCCCCTCGATCCCGAGCATCGTGAAGACGCCCCCGGGCGTCAGGCCGAGGGAGCGCAGGCGGGCGAACTCGCGCTTGCGCTGGTAGACGAAGCCCACGGACTGCGTGACGACCCCGGCTATCCCGACGAGCGCCAGGATGCCGCAGAACCCGCCGACCACCGCCGCGTACCCGGCCCACACCGCATCGGCGCGCGCTCGATCAGCGTCCATATCGACAAGGGAGAACCCCGCGTGCCCCGCCGATTCGAGCGCCCCCTCAGCAGCGGTCCGCAGCGACGCCTCCGCCCCGGGACGAGCCTTGAGGTAGAGGCGCATGCCGGCGTCGGACGCGTCCACCACCGACTCCTCAGCCTGGGCGTCGAGTCCCTGCGCAACCCCTTCCAGCTCCGCGGCGGTGGCCTCCGGCACGTCCACGACGAGGTCCCAGGGGATGCCGTAGCGCTCGTAGTAGGTCTGGTCCACGCTCATGCGGGAGACCGTCATGAACGAGAGGAAGAGTCCCAGCGCGAGAAACGCCAGGCCGATGGCGAGGGACGCGGAGCGCAGGGCGCCCCGGCGCTGCCGCAGGGATCCGCTGGCCAGCTCCCCTTCCACCCCGAAGAGGCGCGCGAGGAGCCCGGCACGCCCCGGGCGGGCGGGAGCGGCCTCGGGC
>CANSQW010000191.1 GCA_947649215.1 uncultured bacterium
GGACACGACCTGCGGCGACAACGGCGACACGAACGGCACAGGGCGGGGCCGGCGGCGCGGGGCGACAGCGACGGCGCGTGCGACACAGGGCGGGGCCGGCGGCGTGTAGCGCGCCGTGCGCTCTGGAGCGGCCGGCCCCGAGGCTCGAAGCCTGCGCTAGCAGATGCGGGGGAGCTGCTCGCCGACGAGCATGTCGAGGATGCGTCGACCGCCGAAGGACGTCTGGAGGAACACCTTGGGCCCGCGCTCGGGCTGCGCCTCGGCCACCTCGCCGATGATGGCGGCATCGGCGCCGTAGCGATTGGCGCGCATGGCGGCCAGCGCGGCGTCGGCCTGGTCGGCGGGGACGACGCACACCATCTTCCCCTCGTTCGCCACCTGCATCACGTCATAGCCGAGCATCTCGCAGGCGCCGAGCACCGCGTCGCGCACGGGCACGGCGTCCTCCTCCACCACGATGTCGGTGCCCGACTGGGCCGCCAGCTCGTTCAGCGTAGAGGCCAGGCCGCCGCGCGTGGGGTCGCGGAAGCAGCGCGTGGAAGGCGCGGCTGCCAGCACCTCGGCGATCAAGTGGTTGAGCGGCGCGGCGTCGCTCTCCACGCCGGCGGAGAAGCCCAGGCCCTCGCGGCAGCTCATGATGGTGATGCCGTGGTCTCCGAGCGTGCCGCTGACCAGCACCTTGTCGCCCGGGCGGCACTGCGCGCCACCCAACTCGACGCCGGGCGCCAGCAAGCCGACGCCGCTCGTGTTGATGTAGATGCCGTCGCCGTGCCCGCGGTTGACCACCTTCGTGTCTCCCGTGACCAGGCGCACGCCAGCCTCGGCCGCAGTCTCGGCCATCGTCTGGCAGATGCGGCGCAGGTCATCCATGGGGAAGCCCTCCTCCAGGACGAACGCGCAGCTGAGGTAGAGCGGGCGGGCACCGCTGGTGGCCACGTCGTTGACGGTGCCGCAGACAGCGAGCTTGCCGATGTCGCCGCCGGGGAAGAAGTGCGGCGTCACCACGAAGCTGTCCGTGGAAAAGGCGATGCGCTCGCCCGCTGCGGGCGCAGGCAGCACCGCCGCGTCGTCGCCGCGCAGCAGCTCGTCGGATCCGTAGGCGGCGAAGAATACCTCGTCGATGATGCGCTTCATCATCGATCCGCCGCTCCCATGGCCGAGCATCACCGTTTCGCTTTGGATCATGGTTCCTCCTTGGAACAAGTGTTTCACGTGAAACATTCGGAAGGCGCTTTCGCGGCAGGCGCCTCGCGCAGCGGGCGACGGCCGTCTCGCGCGACGGACGACGGGCGCCCTGCCGACGGCAGAGGCCCGCGGGCGCGGGCGCGCCCTCGCCTTCCGCTAGAGACGCTGACCGGTGGTGGTCAGGACGAGGCGACCGTTCTGGACGCCCTTGGTGCCCAGGATGAGGTTCGCGATGTCCTGCACGAGGCCGGTCTCGCCGCGGATGACGATGACCTCCAGACAGGTGTGCTCGTCGACGTGCACGTGCATGGACGAGATGATGTTCTCGAAGCAGTCGTGCTGGATGCTGTGGAGCTTCTCCTGCAGGTCGCCGGCATGATGATCGAACACGATGGTGAGCGTGCCCATCACCTCGACGCCCGGGCTCGCGCACTCGTCCTCCACCAGGGCGTCGCGCACCAGGTCGCGTATCACCTCGCTGCGGTTCTTCGCCAGGCCGCGCCGAGCCACCAGGCGGTCGAATCGCACGAGCAGGTCCTCGGGCATGGCCACCGAGAACCGCATGAGATCGTTGCTCATGGCCGTGACCGCGAACTAGACCAGGCTGACGGTAACGCCCGAAGCGTCGGCAGCGTCCTCCTCCAGGGCGTCCTTCGCCTCGTCGAGCAGGGCGCGTGCATCATCGAGCAGGGCCTGGGCGGCGTGCAGCTTCTCCGCTGCGGTGGCGAACCCGGCGTCAGCAGCCTGGTGGGCCAGGTTGTGAGCCCAGCGACGCTCAAGCTTCAGATGGTCGTCGATCTGGTCGATCATCTGCTCGAACTGGCCGGTGTTGACTCCGTTGGTGCACATGGCTTCCTCCTTGGTCGTATGCAGCGCGCCAGCTTCGAATGTTTCACGTGAAACATTCCGCCCGCCCCCGCGGCGGCGACGCGCGCTCTTCGTTGAACTGATAGTATGCATAGTTATAGAGGGAAGCCCTGCGACGTCAAGGATCGGTGTGAAAAAACCCGCCAACAGTAACAACGGCAACATGTACGGCGTGGCCGCCGAGGGGGTGCTCGCGGTCTACGGCTCGCTGCTGGAGGGGACGGGCAACGAGACCATCCTGGCCATTTCGACCAACGCCCTAGCCGAGCCTGCGCGCAAGGCACTCGCCGCCTCGGCCGAAGCGCTGGGGTACGGCCGCGACTGCCTGGCGCTCGTTACCACCGAAGGCGTCCTGGGATCAAGCGACCTGCTCACCATCGTGGAGGGCCTCGATCCGCTCTGCCTGGTGACTGCCGACGCCGAAGCCTCGTCCCTCCTCGCCCAAGCCTACCGCCACGACGTCGAGCCCGATGCCGCCTGCCGCCTGATGGGCCGCAGCGTAGTCGCCTTCCGCGACCTCGCCGCCCTCATGGACGCCCCCGAGGACAAGCAGCGCGCCTGGGCGCTGCTCAAAAAGTTGCCCAAAATTAACTAAAGCGACCAACGGGCGCGCAAGATCCCGCGGAGGGGGGGCTATCGCGAAGGCTGTGCGGAAGGGTTCCCCGTGTCGCACAGGGACGAGTCCCGCAATCAAGGGAGAGGCCGGCGAGGCGCTCGGCCGACAGAGGATCTGCGCGGTGAGGCGCAGTGTCACCAGAGGCGCAGGAAACGAAAAGTTAGCCGTGTGCGCATGTTTCACATGAAACATTGCGTTGCCCTGCAACGCAATGCGGCCGCAAGGAAATGTTGCCTCCCTCCTCGCCAAGGCGGCGGGGAGGCGCCGTAGGCGGACGCAGCCTGCGTGGCGGCGAGAGGGAGCGAATGCAGGCAGCTACGGGGGGGGACACGCGCGCCTCGGCGCCACGGCCTGCGCAGCCGCGAGAGGAAGGCGCCCCGCCCCGGCGGCGCAGAGGCGCGGGCGGGGCGGGGCGCCGGGGGCGGGCCTAGCGGGCGTCGTAGAACTCCTCGACCGCCGCGAAGAACGCCTCGATGTTCTCCCAGGGGCTCATCGGCGGCACGTCGCAGCCGGTGGAGGGGACGAAGTTGGGGTAGCCCGCGCACGCCCCCATGAGGGCGAGGGTGGCCGCGCGGACGGACTCCGGCGTGCCGTTGCGGATCTCGCCGGCCGGGTCGACGTTGCCCATGACGAGCGCGTCTGCGGGCATGAGCGGCAGGACGTCGGCCATGTCGACGGCGTTGCCGAAGTGGAACGCCGCGGCGCCGGTGGCGGCGACGGCGCCGGCCGCGGCCACCACCGACGGCCCGCAGTTGTGGTAGACCACGATGAAGCCGTCGTCCTGCACGGCGTCCACGACGCGGCGCACGTAGGGCGTGGAGAACTCGGCCATGAGGTCCGGCGAGAGCAGGCCCGCCAGGGGCTCGGCAATGACCACGCCGTCGGCGCCGGCCTCCTTGAAGGCGCTCGCGTAGGCGCAGATGAACTCGGTGCACTTGTCCAGCACCGCGTGGACGAGCTCGGGCTCCTCGTAGCACAGCGGCATGACCTCGTTCACGTCCATGAGCCGGCCGGCCAGCGAGAACGGGCCGATGACGCCCGCGAGCACGGGGCGGTCGGAGATCTTGGGCGCCACCTCGCGGATGGCCTGGAGGTAGAGCCCGGTGCGCCCCGCGCCCACCTCGGGCACGGCCAGGCCGTCGGGGTCGGAGTCCTCGTCCACGATGGAGCCGATGACCGTGGGCACCTCGTCGTCGGTCACGCGCACCTGGCTGCCGAAGGCCTCGGCCTCCACCGACAGGTCCATGAACGACACGCTCGCCGCGGCGT
>CANSQW010000192.1 GCA_947649215.1 uncultured bacterium
TTTTCGGCCACTACCACATGTGGTTTCTCTACATGATCATCGGCCTCTATGCGATAGCAGCCTTCCTCCTCAATACGGCAATCCCCTTCATCTGCAGCTTCGGGAAGCTTTACTCGCTCGCAGCGCTCGTCGACACCTTCCAGATCCAGCTGCCCCTCGGCTACTCGTTCTACTTCATGCTCGGCTACTACCTCAAAACCGTCAATATGCCTAGAACGGGATACATAACTGCCGGCATCCTCGGAGCAATCGGACTCGCCTTCACCGTCTTGCTCACGCTCTGGGCATCCGCCCGCGCGGGCGCGCCCGTGAGCACCTATTTCGACAACTTCTCGCTCCCCGTCTGTCTGACAAGCACCAGCATCTTCCTCATGGCAAGATACCGTGGGGAGAAGAGCGACAATTCTCGCAAGGAAGGGGGCAGGATCATCACCGCGCTCTCGTCGTGCACCTTGGGCGTCTACATGATCCATGCCATGCTGCTTGAGAAGCTGCACGCTGCGGGCATCACGACCCTGAGCTTTGACCCCGCCCTTGCCATTCCGCTCATCGCAGGCGGGGTCATCACCGTCTCGTTCGCGCTGTCCTTCGTCCTCAAGCAGATACCCGTCGTCAAGACCTACTTCGTCTGAGGGCCTACTCCTCGAACTCGATCTCGTTGCCCGTCAGCTGCCAGTCGTCGAAGTCGAGCACGTCGCCATTGATGACGTACTCCTTCACCGCAAGGTCACGGCGCCCGTCGCTGGTGGTTATCCAGTAGTAGCGATCACGGGGGCCATCCTCCACCTCGAAGACCGTGGGGCCGTACTTTCCGCTCTCGCCTCCCACCGCGCCGATGACGGTGGCCGGATAGTCAACATGCCCGGTGGGCACCTTGGACACCTTGAGGGGCGAAGACGCCTCAGCCGCATCTTCTGCGGGCTTGACCAGCAGAATGGGAGTCGAGGGCCCGTAGATGTCGTCAGGCGTAAGGTACCAGTCGCCATGGTCGGCCGTGATGATGATGGTGGCCTCGTCATACACCCCAAGGGCCTTCAGCTGGTTAAGGTACTCCTCAACCATCCTGAGAGAGCCGATGCTCTGCACGTCCTGGTTGGTCTCCCCCGCCGCAAGATGCCCCGTCTCATCAAGGGTGAAGGGGAAATGCGCGCCGTTGAGATGAATGAAGCGGAAGGCCTTCCCTTCCTGCTCGGAGACCTTCAGGCCGTCGGTGAGCAGCTCATCATAGTACGCCCAGTCGTTCATCACATAGGGACTGGCGTCGCCGTCGCTCTTGTCCACCGCCTTGTTGTTCACTTCATCGGTATAGAACCAGAAGAGAGGCTTCAGCAGCCATGGGGCATCGCGATACAGGGCGACCTTGTCCATGATGCCGAGGAGGCCGGGAATGTCGAAGGAGACGGAGGCCAGCTCGTTGCTCCCGTGGATATTGCCGACCGCGCCGTCTATCGTCGCGAGGGCGGCCTGCGAGCCCACCGAGTCGGTATAGACGCCAACGTCATACCCCTCATCTGATATCTCGTCGAGGAACGTGGTGTCCACATACCAGTTCTTGTACAGCTCATCTATGGACTCGTCAGGATCAACCATGCGCCCTGACAGCAGAAACGGCACGCCGTAGCGGGTGGGGATCATCGAGCCGGTGGAGTTCTCGAAGTAGGTGAAGCCCGTGAAGTCATCGAGCAGGGTCGGATCAGCCTCGATCAGGCGGTTCATGAGCTTGGTGTCGAAGGTGTCCAGCACGAACACGATGACGTTGCTCTCCGAGCCCACCTCGTAGAGGCCCTCCTTGGTAAGCACGTACTCAGCAGGCACTCGCTTCTCCTCCGAGGCGAAGAGGCTGGCCACCCCCACGCCCTGCACCAGGATGAGGCAGAGGCTGATCACTACGGCAAGCGAGCGCCACAGCCCCGTCTTCCAGCGGCAGAGCAGGAGCAGCCCGACGATGACGGCAACCCACACCACCGTGCTGATGACGGTGATGGTCTTATACCATCCCAGGTAGAGCGGGCTTCCGTCCGCGATGGGCAGGGAGTGGTTGAGGAAGAGCGCCTGCAGGTAGCAGCACAGGCCCACGGCCACGATGAGCGTAAGCACCACGTCGAAGGCGCGACCGCGCACGAGCGATGCCACGAGCGCCAGCGCCACGGCGCCCGCGCAGCCCGCCGCCAGTATGATCGGCGCCGCATCGGCCAGCGAGAACACGAGGCTCGACGCGCTGCCGGCCACCACCTCAAGCGGCGCCACGACGAACACGGTTCCCACCAGAAACGCGCTCGCGGCCAGCGCCAGCCCGAACCGGCGACCCCACCCCAGGCGTCGGGGCTGCTTGCCGCGGCGCAGGCGCTCCTTGGCCGCCCGAGCCTCGTCGTCGGCGGCAGCGAGGGCGCCGACGCGCTCCGCGCCAGCAGGCACCGGGTGAACAGTCGGCTCGACCTCCTTGTTCGCGTTCTCATCGATGTGCAGAAGCCGCATGATGACGCGACGGCTGCGACGCAGTGCGACGCCGAGCACCGCGCTCAGGGCCACGGCCACGCCGGCGAGGGCCTGGATGGTGTAGGTCATGACCGAGGGATCCACGTAGGCGTGCGCCACACCAGGCCACGCCGCGACGAGCACGAGCGCCACGAGGAGCAGGCTGGCCGCATCATAGGCGCGCAAGATTATCCGAGCCCTCATCATGCCACCGCCTTTCCGTCCTCGACGGCAGGCGTGGAGGAGCCCTTGCCGCCGGAAGCCTTGGCCGCGCGCTCGCCCTGCTTCTCCAGAACCGTCTCCAGCAGGAACTCGCCGGCCGCCCCGGCGCTCTGGCCCAGGTTGAACACGAACCCGGCACGCACCTCCCTGATGCGCTCGCGCCAGCCCTCGCGCTCGGCGAGCATCGCGGCTACCAGGTCGGCGAAGCGATCAATCTCGTCAAGCGCCAGCGACTGCCCGATCTGGTTGCGCAGGGTGATGTCGGTGGGCATCATGCTCAGCGACTCCCAGTTCGGGTTGCCCACCTTCATGGGAGTGTCGATGAAGATAGTCGGCTTGAGCGTGGAGAACGAGAAGTCGCACGAGATGGACGACCAGTCCGTCACCAGGATGTCAGAGGCGAACGTGGACTCGTTCGAGCTGAAGTCGTCCTCGAAGAACAGCTCCGCCGGATTCGCGTCGGCCCAACGCGCCTGGAGCGCCTCCCAGCGGGCCGGGTAGCGCTTCGTGTACTCGGGATGCGGACGCACGATGACGCGATACCCCTTCCCCATCACCGAGCCGATGAGGTCGTCCACGCAGGTGTCGAGAATGTTGTCCTCCTGCCACGAGGGCCCGACGAGGATGACCGGACGCTCGTTCTCACGGCCCGCCAGCGCCTCGTAGTCGGTGATTTCCTGGTCGAGCAGGTCGTAGCCGTAGGCGAAGAGGCGCTTCTTCTTGAGCCCGCGCATGAGCTCCGCCTCCTCTATCTCCGCCACCTGGTGGGGGCCCGCGCACATGATGGCGTCGTAGTGGTCGAAGGCCTCCTCATGCGCCGTCAGGTGCGTGGAGGTCATGTGATGGAAGAAGAACACGTACTCGATGTCCTTGCGCACGTAGGAGCGCTTTATGTAGTAGTTCTCCAGGTCCTCGAGGGTGGCCACCACCACGTCGGCGTCCATCTTCATCATGAGCGTGATGGCCTTCTGCTCGCCGATGTAGTAGGGGAAGATGCGCGGCTGCTCCTCGGCGATGGTGAAGATCTGGTCATTCGGATCGTTCGTCACGTAGTGGATACGCACGTCCGAGTTGGCCAGCAGCCACTCGATGGCGCCCTTGAAGTACTTGTAGAAGCCACTGCGCTCGGAGTAGAAGACGATGTGCTTGTCGACGATGCTGAAGAAGCGCTTGTAGTCCGCCTTCTCGCGCTTGGCCAGCGGGTCGCGCTGGTACCACTTGCGCTTGGGGCCGGC
>CANSQW010000193.1 GCA_947649215.1 uncultured bacterium
CGCCTCCGCCTCTCGCGCGGCCGCCGTGGACGACCTCGTCTATCGCCAGCCCGTTGCCACCGCCGTCATGCCGCCGCAAGAGGGGGAGCGCGTGCGCCCTGCCGCGCCGCGACCCGCGCGAGCCGCGGCGTCCTACGGCACCGTCGAGCCGGCGCGCTCGCGCAAGGCCCGAGGCGGACGGCGCGGCATTGCCGTGGCGCTCGTCGTGGTGCTGCTGTTTGCGGCCGCAGCCGGTGGCGCGTACTGGTTCTTCTTCGCCGGCAAGTCCGAGCCGGCGGCCTCCCTCGATCGCGGACAGCGCGTCACGCTCACGCTGACCCGCGCCCAGCAGGTGCTTGAGGGCCTGGGCATGGAGGCGCCCGACCTGACCCAATTCCGCTACGTGCCCACCGACAACCTCGTGGGCCCGAAGTTCGAGAACGTAGCCGTGGGCGACGTCGTGGAGCAGAGGGAGGGCGACAAGGTCATCGCCACGCGCGAGGTCACCGCTGACGCGCTCTTTCGCAACAAGGGCATCCTGCTCACCGTGCCCGTGAAGCTCACCTTCGCCTATGACGAGGCCGGCGAGACCTGGCGCGAGGGCGACCTGGAGCTGGGCGACATGACGGCCCAGCCGCTCTCGGCGCCGAATGCCACGCTTATCGTGGAGGATCTCGACGCGCTGCTGGCCGCCTATGACCCGGCCGTGGGCACGCTGTTCGCCGGCGTCGCGCCCAAGACCTCGTCGCGCCTGACCACCGAGGGGGGCGCCATCACCGTTGCCCTTGCCAAGGACGAGCAGGTGACGGAAGGGGAGAAGCAGCTGATCAAGCATCATAACTGCTCTGCTCAGATAGTCGTCACCTGGTCGGACGCCGAAGGCTGGGTGGCGAAGGTCGATCGCTTCAACGACGAGGTGACCGTCGAGGACGCCACCACCGCCCAGCCTGACGACGAGGATCAGGATGACGAGGGCGATCAGGGCGGCGAGGACGGGCCCATCGGCCAGGAGGGCGGGCGCCCCGAGTACGGGCTCAAGTGCTCCACCGGCGATCTCGTGGAGCTGGGCGGCACGGTGACCGGGTCTCCCGGCGCGCTCACCTTCAAGCCCGACGGCGGCCTGCGCCTCACGCTCGACGGCAGCCAGCGCGACGTGTGGGCGATGGCCCTCACGCTCGGCGAGGGCATCGATGCCAACGCGCTCGTCGGCCGCCACGTCACCGTGGTGGGCACCATCGGGTCGGGCACCCTCGCTGCCGAGGAAGTGGCGGTCGGGTAAGACGACCCTCCGGAGCGCGCTTTGCCGCAGAAGTCGAGGGCCCCGCAGCGCGGGGTCCTCGTGCGTTCGGGCGGACGTTTGGCAGCGTGTGGCGCTTGGCGCCTGCCGGGGCGACGCGGACTCGCGCCGGGCGTCCGCGTCGTGCGATTCCGCCCCTGAAGGCGCATCGCCAGCCGCCCTCATTTCCTCTCATACCAAGTGGTACAATGGCCGTGCACTGGCATGATGGTTGCGCCGGCAGGCGCGGGCGGGTCGCAAGGGGCGGCCGGTCTTGGGGGAATGCGGGTGAGAGTCCCGCGCTATACCAGTAACCGTAAACGCCGGCAGCGCCTCCCGCCTTGCGGGGTCGCGGGCACGCGACGCGCCGCCGATCAGGCAAAGTCGGAATACCCATCCATCGCAGAGAAGCCCTGGAAAGCGAGGTTCCGACTATGGTTGGACGCACTTCCGCGCCGTCGTCCGGCGCGAAACCCCTCACGAAACTGCTCATGCTGCTGATGGCGGCGGCGCTCTGTCTGGGCCTTACGCCCATCACCCCCGCCTGGGCCGACGAGCCTGCCCCCGACGCCCCGGCGCCGCAGGCGGCCGAGCAGACCGTCACCCTCACGGTGCTGGCGGGCACGACCACCGATTACACCACCGGCGTGACCACCTACAATACCTGGGTGAACAAGAAATACGCCTTCAAGGAGGGCGCCACGGTGGAAGACCTGCTGAACGCTGCCGTGGAGGCCGGCGACCTCAAGGCCTACGATGCGCCCGAATCCTCGTATGGCGGCAAGTACGTCGGATCCATCACGTCTGCCAAGGGCATCGACCTGAAGAACTGGAACAGCGACGACTTCTCGGTAAGCCTGTACTGGTCTTACTACGAGAACGGGGCCTACGGCCAGGGCGACTGCGCTATCGATCATCGCGAGCTCAAGGCGGGCACGAACTACCAGCTGGCCTGGAACAAGTACTCGTCTGCGGACGACAATCTCACGTCAGCCGACTGGGATGCCTACTACGAGAAGCATCCGGTGGCTGGCGAGTCGGCCGACACGGTAACGCTTTCGCTCGTCGCGGGCTCCAAGTCCGATCCGGATACGTACGAGATGCTGCCCGTCATCTGGCTCAACAAGGCCTATCAGAGGGCGGATGTCCTGGCGGTTGCCAAGGAGCGTGACGCGAACGCGACGCTCGACACGATCACCTTGGAGGACCTGCTGAACACGGCCGTGAAGGCTGGCGACATCAAGTCCTACGCGGCGCCCGAGGGCAAGTACGGCAAGGCCGTCGAGTCCATCACCTCGAAAGAGGGCGTCAAGATGGCGAAGTGGGACTCGGCCGACTTCTCCGTGAGCCTGTACTGGGCCTCCTATCGAGATGGCGGCTATGGCAGCGCGACGCTTGACAAGGAGCTGCTGAAGGGCGCGAATGCCTTCCAGTTTGCCTGGACCATCTACAGCAGCGCCAACGCACCGGCTGACGAAGCGGCATGGGCTGCATACTACCAGGCCAACCCGCCTGCGGCGGCTGGGTCGGATGCCGTGCGCCCCGGCGGCGAGGAGCCGGTGGAGCCGCCGGCCTCCGAGCACCCGGCCACGGGCGTGAACCAGGCCGCCGTCGGCTCGCTCATGACTGGCATCGTCGCCTCCTACGCGGGTACTTCCGATCCGTGGGTCGTTATGAGCCTGGCGGCGCTTGACATGGACGGCAAGGCCGACCTTGACGCCTTCTACGCCGAGGCCCTGGCCCAGGCCAAGGATCCGGGCTTCGATCCGACTGCCCTCCAGCGCAGCATCATCGCGCTGACTGCCGCCGGCTACGATGCGCGGGCGCTGGCCGATTCCCCCGCTGCCCGCGCGGCGGGCGACTTCGACGCCATCGCGGCCCTCGGCTCGCGCGTCTCCGGCTCCACCCTTCCCAATGCCCGCATGGCGGCCCTGTGGGCCTATGCCAGCGGTGACTACGCGGTGCCGGCTGACGCCGCGCTCTCCAAAGACGCCCTCATCGCCAGCGTGCTGGCCGACCAGCAGCCGGGCGGCGGCTTCGCCCTATCGGGCACCGAGGCCAACGCCGACATGACGGCTATGGCCATTAGCGCGCTCGCGCCCTACCGCGACAATCCCGAGGTGCGCAACGCCGTCAACCGCGCGCTCGTGGCGCTCAAGGGCATCCAGCTGCCCACCGGCGGCTTCGCCGACAACGACGGGCTGCCGAATGCCTGCTCGACGGCCTTCGCCGTCATCGCCCTATGCGCGGCCGGCATCGACCCGGCCACTGAGTGGGCGGTAGAGAGCGGTGCCACGCCGTTTTCCGCGCTGCTGGCCTACGGGCTGCAGGATAACTCCGGCTTTGCCTTCGAGACGGGCGGCGATCGTGACGAGAACGCAACGGAGCAGGGTCTTCGCGCCCTTGTGGCTTATCGTGGCCTGAAGGCGGCTGGCGCGAACGGCGATTACAACCTCTATGCGCAGGCTCGTGAGGGCGGCGTGACCATTCCGTCTGCCGAGGGCCAGGAGCCGCCGAAGCAGGAGCAGCCCCAGCCTCAGCCTGAGGCGCCGGCGGAGGGCGACAAGGCGGGCGCGGGGTCGGCCAAGGGCACGCCGCTGGCCCCCACGGGGGATGCGGCGCCGGCCGGGGCGGCTGCGGCGGTCGCGCTCGCAGCTGCGGCGGCTGCGGCGGTCGC
>CANSQW010000194.1 GCA_947649215.1 uncultured bacterium
CGCCGACGACCTCGCCGCGGCCCACCGCAAGCGACAGGTCGAACACGCCCCGACCGTCACCGTAGTCCTTGGTGGCGCCGCGCAGCTCGATGATCGGATCCATACACGCCTCCTCTCCCT
Source organism: uncultured bacterium (assembly GCA_947649215.1). Lineage (GTDB taxonomy): Bacteria > Actinomycetota > Coriobacteriia > Coriobacteriales > Eggerthellaceae > Enterorhabdus. The sequence continues at coordinate 121 of CANSQW010000194.1, forward strand.
GGCGCCCCTCCGGCGCCTTCGGAACAGACGATACCCCGTTGACCCGATTTCGGAAGAGGTTGTTTCGCACGGCCCCACGGACAAAATGGCCAAAAACGCCGACTTGACGACATCCGCGCGAGAAGCGCCGCCCCGTCCTCGCGAAACGCGCCTGGTCACGCGCGAGCTCGATCCCCGCCGCCCCGCCACGTGGCGAGAAACGCGCGGAATCGGCCTTCCCTTTGTCGTCAAGTCGGCGTTTTTGGCCATTTTGCGCCGCGGTTTTGCGCAAGCGAGGCAGGGGGCGAGGGGGCGAGCGCGGGTAGCGCGCAGGTCGCCCATAACGCACGGGGCCCCGCCGCGCACGGCGGCGGGGCCCCGAAAGCAGCAGCTAGCCGGCGTAGGTCACGCGGGCGCCCTGGGGGGTGTCCTCGATGGTGAAGCCGAGGGCGGTCAGGCCGTCGCGCACGCCATCGGCCACACCCCAGTCCTTCTCCTTGCGGGCGCGGGCGCGCGCCTCGAGCAGCGCCTCCACCGCCTCCATGGCATCGGCGCCGCCGTACCCGGCGATGTCGGCCGCCAGCCCGATCACCTCGGGCGGGTAGGCCGCGCCCTCGCCTTGCTCGTCGACGAGCGCGACGCCCAGCACGGCCAGCAGCTCGACGATGGCGTCGCGCGCGGCAACCGCGGCCGCCGCGTCCGCCACCGAGAGCGACTTGTCCGCCACTGCGGCATTCACCTCGCCCACCAGCGTGAACACGGCGCCCAGGGCCGCCGGCGCGTTGAAGTCGTCGTCCATGGCCTGCGCGAACGCCTCGCGCGCGGCCGCCACCTGGGCGCCCAGGGCCGCGGCGTCCACCACATCCGGCGCGCCGTCCTCGGCGGCGCCCGCCAGCCAGTCCACGTTCTTGACCGCGTTCTCGATGCGCGTGAGCGCGGCGTCGGCCTCGGCCAGGCGCTCCTCGGAGAAGTCGAGGGGGCTGCGGTAGTGGGTCTGGAGCATGAGCATGCGCAGGGCCGCCGGGCGCGTGGTCTCGAGCACCTCGAACAGCAGCATGAAGTTGCCGAGCGACTTCGACATCTTCTCGGCGTTCACCTGCAGCATCCCCGAGTGCATCCAGTGGTTGGCGAAGGTGCAGCCGCACGCGGCCTCGGACTGGGCGCGCTCGTTCTCGTGATGCGGGAAGGCCAGGTCGGAGCCGCCGCCGTGGATGTCGAAGGGCAGCCCCAGGTACTTGCGCGACATGGCCGAGCACTCGATGTGCCACCCGGGGCGGCCCGGCCCCCAGGGGCTCTCCCACGAGGGCTCGCCGGGCTTGGCGGCCTTCCACAGGGCGAAGTCGAGCGGGTCGCGCTTGCGATCCTCCAGGCCCTGGCCGTCGGCGCGCAGCTCGCGATGGCCGCCCTCCATCTCGTCGATGTTGCGGCCGGAAAGCTCGCCGTAGCCGGGATACGAACGCACGGAGAAGTACACGTCGCCATCCACCTCGTAGGCGTGGCCGCCGTCGACGAGCGACTGCACCAGCTCGATCATGGCGGGAATCTCCTCGGTGGCCTTGGGACGCACGTCCGGGTCCTGCACGCCGGCCGCGTGCATGTCGGCGATGAACGCCTCGGTATACTGGGCGGCCACCTCGGCGGCGGAGCGGCCCTCCTCGTTGGCGCGCTTGATGATCTTGTCGTCCACGTCGGTGACGTTCTGGACGAAGGTCACATCGAAGCCGCGCCACTGCAGGTAGCGGCGGATCATGTCGAACGAGATGAACGTACGCGCGTTGCCGATGTGGATGCGGTTGTACACGGTGGGGCCGCACACGTACATGGACACCTTCCCCTCGTGGAGGGGCGTGAAGTCCACCTTACGGCGCAGCTTGGTATCGTAGAGCTTGATGGTCATGGGATGCTCCTTAGGCCTAATCGCGAATGCTTGCGATTGTAGCGCATCCCCGTGCGCACTGGGGCGGCGGGCTAGGGCTGGCCGGCGTCCTCTCCGTCGAGCTCAACCTCGCCATACACGTATCCTGCGGGACGATAGGCCTTGAGGAACTGGCGCGGGGACATCACCGCCACCGGCGACTTCCGAAAGTCACGCAAGTTGCGCGTTAGGATGAGGTCGACGCCGTGGCGCCAGGCCGCCTCGGCGATGAGGGCGTCCTCGAAGTCGACGAGGGGGCTCTTGAGGGCAGCGCGAAAGTCGGCGCCCGTCACATCCAGCACCGACACGAGCGATGACAGCGCCTCGAGCGCCCGGGCCGCCTGGGTGCGCGTGGCGTACTTTCTCGCCGCCAGCACATAGTGGATGGTCGGCGTCATGGACGCGAGCATGCACGGCTCGAACTCCCGCAGCAGGATGACGTCGAGAGCGCAGAAGGAGTCGGTGAAGTCACCCGTGCTCCCGAGGATGTCGACGATCACGTTCACGTCGACGAGGATCCTCATCGCTCGCCCCTGAACGCCTGCCTCGCCATCAGGTGCTCGCGGTAGTCCTGGCGAGCATCGTAGCCCTCGGGCAGGTCGGCCGATCCGGCGAGCGAACGGAGCAGCTGGCGTCGAGCCGCCACGGCGTTCTCACGCGGCTCGACCTCCATCCAGGAGGGGACCTCCTGGGTCTGCTCCAGATGCTCGAAGAGGCAGCGCACGGCCTGGGACACCGACACGCCACTCCGCGCCAGCACCTCTCCCCCGTGGCGCTTCAGATCCTCGGGCAGCCGGACGTTGAGCGTTCCCGTAGCCGTCACCATCCCCTCTTCTCATGATGTGCATTACGTAATGCACATCATAGCAGAAGCCGCGCCATAGGAAAAACCCCGGCTGGGTGAGCCGGAGGCTTGGGCGCGCTGGGACGGCGGCACGGGCGGCACTCTCGTCCCGCCACGGCGGCCGCGCGAAGAAAAGGCCCCGGCGCCGAACGTGGCGCGCGGGGCCGTGGGAGGGAATGGAAGATGCCCGGGCGAGTGCGCTAAACGCGCTCGGCGGTGGCGCGGTAGGCGCCCTTCTGGCCGGTCACCTCGAAGGCGTAGGTCACACCGTCCGCCTCGCAGGTGCCCGAGACGGCGCCCGACGCCACCAGCTGGTCGGTGACGTCGACGGGGGCGCCTCCGGCCACGCTCACATGCACGCGGCCGTCGTCGCCCTCGAGCACGATGGCCTGGGCCCCGTCAACCTCCACCGCGCCCCGGTCGCTGACCTCGAAGGTGCCGGTGGCGCCTTCGGCGCCCGATCCCGTCGTGGCCGTCGCGCTCGACCGGTAGATGACCTCGCCCTGCACGGCACCGTCTGCGCGGACGCTGACCTCGACGGGCTCGGTGCCCTTGACGGTCACCTCCACCGGGTCGCCGTTCACCATGACGATGGCCTTCTCGACCCACGTCTCGCCCGTGGCGGCATAGCACACGCCGTTGCTCACGGCGAACGTCCCGATGAGCGCGGCCATCGCCACCGTCGCGTATCTCAGCGCCATCGTCGGCGCCTTCTTCGTCTTTTCCATGGGAATGCTCCTAACCTTTCCCAGCACCTCGGCAGGGGCATGGACCTCTTCCATCATGGCTCGGTAACGCGTCTGGTTGCTCGTCATCCCGCGCCTCCTTCAGCTGCTGTCTCAACATCTTACGTGCCCGGGCGAGTCGGGTGCGCACCGTGGGCTCCTTGATGCCCAGCATGCCCGCTATCTCGCGGGTGCTGTAGCCCTCGAAGTAGAAGAGGTGCACGACGATGCGGCACTTCTCCGGCAGCGCGGCCAGGGCGTCGTAGAGGCGCTCGTGGTCGGGCTCGTCGAAGGCGGGCGGCAGGTGCTCGTCGGTGACCTCCTGCA
>CANSQW010000195.1 GCA_947649215.1 uncultured bacterium
GGCCAGTCCCGGCACCCCCGCGGCGCCCGCCGCTCCCGCCCCCGCCCGCCATCCGGGCAGGGTTCACGTCGGCACCGCCACGCTGCCGCGGGCGGACAAGCGCCTCATGCTGGTCGCCATGGTGCTGCTGGGCGCGGTGGCCATCGTGGGCAACGGGTACTTCTCGGTGCTGCTCACGTCGTCGGGCATCGGGCTGGAGGCGGCGGCCCTGCTCACCGCCGTGCTCGGCACCTCCCTCACGCTGAGCAAGCTCGCCTGCGGCTGGGTGTTCGACCTGGCGGGCGCGCGGAAGGGGTCGCTCGCGTTCTTCACCGTGCTCATCGTGGGACTGCTGCTCTGCTCCCTGGCGGGACCAGGCGGCGCGGCTGACGGGTTCTTCGCCGCCGTGTTCTTCGGGGTGGGCGTGGCCTTGGCCACCACCGGCGTGTCCGTGTGGACGCTCGAGCTCTCGGCCCCGCGCGACCGGCTGGGGATGGTGCGCGACTTCCAGGTGGCCTACGCCTTCGGCGGCTTCGCCTTCAACCTGATGCCCGGCGCCCTGGCCAGCGCCACGGGCAGCTACGCGGTGAGCTACGCGCTGTTCGCCGCCGCGGCCATCGCCTGCGCCCTCATCGTCGGCATCGTCTACAAGCGGCGCAATCTGCGAGAAGCTCTCCCGATATTGTAACGAGCTAAGCATTATAATAGCCGAACGCACCATATCGTAACATCCGGGTTACAGTTACTTACGGCTATAATGAGGTGACACGGTCACCTGGCATCTGAAGGGCGTCCCATGTATCACAGCCTGCTTCGCATTCACCTGATCGGCTTCGACGCCGATATGGCCGGCGTTGTCGAGGAGACCGCCCCGCCGGCGTCGTTCGCCCGCCAGGTCACCGCCTCCCCCGCGCTGGGCGCCGCCTCCGCAGGCGACCCTGCCGTCGCCCAGGCAGACGGCCTGTTCCTGCGCGTGGCCGACGAGTCCGGCCTGGCCGCCGTCGAGCCCCTGCTGGCCGCCTGCAAGCCCGACGCCGACCTGGTGGTCATCGCGCCGCAGGGCCTGGCCGCCGCCGTGGAGCCGTTCCTCGGCCAGCTGGCCGACCTCTGGACAGACCCCCTCTCCCCCGCCGCGCTCGCCTTCCACTTCGCACGCTGGCAGCGCGCCCGCAAGGACGCCGCCGACGCGTGGGAGACGGCCCAGTACCTGGAGGCCACCATCAACTCCATCCCGTGCCTCATCTGGTACAAGACCGCCGATGGCGTGCACGAGAAGGTCAACGACAGCTTCTGCGAGACGGTCGGCAAGACCAAGGAGCAGGTGCAGGGCCAGCGCCACGCCTACATCTGGGACGTGGAGGAGGACGATCCTGCCTGCATCGAGTCCGAGCGCATCGTCATGGAGACCGAGCGCACCTGCGTATCGGAGGAATGCGTCCAGACCGGCAACGACACCCGCCTGCTCACCACCTACAAGTCGCCGCTCTACAACCCCGACGGCACCGTCATGGGCACCGTGGGCGTGGGCATCGACATCACCCAGGAACGCGCCTACGAGGCCAGCCTCGTGGAAAAGACGCGCACGCTGGAGACCATCTTCACCACCATGGAGTGCGGCGTGCTCACCCACAGCATCGACGGCTCGCGCATCCTGGGCATCAACCAGGCCGCGCTCAACATCCTGGGCTACGAGTCCGAGGCCGAGCTGATGGGCCAGGGCTTCGACATGATAGCCCCCACGGTGCTGGAAGAGGACCAGGCCATGCTGCGCGAGCGCATCGCCACCCTCACCCACATCGGCGACAGCGTGAGCACCGAGTACCGCGTGCGCCGCTCCAGCGGGGAGATCCTGCACGTCATGGGCAACATCAAGCTCATGGAGAAGGACGGCGAGCGCTACTTCCAGCGCTTCCTGCTGGATATCACCGAGCAGAAGCTCGAGGAGGAGCGCAAGGAGCGCCACCAGCGCGACCTGCTGAAGGCGCTCAGCGAGGACTACCTGGTGGTATGCGCCTACGACCTGGACACCGACGTGAGCGAGCCGGTGCGCGTATCCACCGACCCCGTGCTGGGGCTGGCCGACGTGTTCGGCGAGGGCCTGACGCTCGAGGAGAGCGGCGCGCGCTACATCAGCGAGCGCGTCCACGAGTCCGACCGCGCCAAGATGGCCGACGTGCTCTCGCCCGCGCGCATCCTCGAGAGCCTGGCAACCGACGACCGCCTGGATGCCCTGTACCGCACCGGGCAGGGCGACGAGGCCCAGTTCTGCCAGGTCACCATCGTGCGCGCCGGGTCATGGGACGACGGGCACCGCATCGTCATGGGCCTGCGCAACGTCGACCAGCAGATCCGCGAGGAGCTCCAGCAGAAGGAGCTGCTGGAAGAGGCCCTCGTGCGCGCCAACAAGGCCAGCGAGGCCAAGAGTGCCTTCCTCACCAACATGTCGCACGACATCCGCACGCCCATGAACGCCATCGTCGGCTTCACCACCCTGGCCACCAACCACATCGACCAGAAGGATCGCGTGGAGGAGTACTTGGCCAAGATCCAGGCGTCCAGCCATCATCTGCTGAGCCTCATCAACGACATCCTGGACATGAGCCGCATCGAGAGCGGCAAGGCGTCGCTCGACGAGCAGCGCTCCAGCATCCACGAGATCATGGAGAACCTGCACACCATCCTTCAGCCCGAGGCCGACGAGCGCGGCATCACGCTGAAGGTGGACGCGGGAACCGTGGCCGAGGTGCCCATCATCTGCGACAAGCTGAAGATCAACCAGATATTCCTGAACCTGCTGGGCAACTCCCTCAAGTTCACCGCCCCGGAGGGCATCGTCTCCGCCACGGTGGCCGAGGCCCCCGGCGCGCCCGCCGGCTGCCGGCGCTACCGCATGGTGGTGCAGGACACCGGCATCGGCATGAGCCCCGAGTTCCTCGAGCACATCTTCGACCCCTTCGAGCGCGAGCGCACCTCCACCATCAGCGGAATCCAAGGCACGGGGCTGGGCATGGCCATCACGAAGAGCCTGGTGGACATGATGGGCGGCACCATCGAGGTGACCAGCGCCGAAGGCGTGGGAAGTCGCTTCACCATCATGCTCACCCTGCGCGAGGCCGACGCGACCGACGAGCCCGCGCCCGCAGCGCCGACGCGCGTCGTGCCGTCGGACGCCCTCAAGGGCTGCCACGTGCTGCTGGTGGACGACAACCTGCTCAATCGCGAGATTGCCCTCACGCTGCTCGAGGACGCGGGCTTCGAGGTGGAATGCGCCGTCGACGGGCAGATGGCCGTCGACATGATGGCCGAGCCCGACGCCGACCGCTTCGAGCTGGTGCTGATGGACATCCAGATGCCGGTGATGAACGGCTACGAGGCGGCCCGCGCCATCCGCGCGCTTGAGGGCCCCGCCGCGGCCGTGCCCATCCTGGCCATCACCGCCGACGCCTTCGACACCGACCGCCAGAAGGCCCTCGACGCCGGCATGGACGGTCACCTGCCCAAGCCCATCGAGATCGACAAGCTCTTCGCCGCGCTCGACGCCCTGCTCGCGTAGCGCCCAGCGGGTCGCACCCGACGCGAGGGCGCGCGTAGCACCCAGCGCCCTCGCGCCCGGCGCGAGGGCGCGAGAATCGCAGCCGCCACTCGCCGCGGGCGGCGGCTCGACGCGCCGGCTTGGGACGTCACCGCCACTTTTTCGGGCCGCGGTGGCAGTAATTGGCGTTTTGGTATGGTAAATGAGCGACCTTCAGCTCGATTCCGAGTCGCAAAAGGGCCAGCCGACGGCAAAAGCCCAGGTCAACATAGCGCACGCCAACGCCGGAAGCGACCGCGACCCTACCAAAACGCCAATTACTGCCCTGTCTCTTATACACATCTCCGAGCCCACGAGACTAAGGCGATTCGCGTTTGGCG
>CANSQW010000196.1 GCA_947649215.1 uncultured bacterium
GCGAGCTCCAGGACATGCTGGCGGCGGAGGCCTACGAGAACTACGAGCGCACCTACCGCATCCGCAGCGAGGAGATACGGAAGGCGAGCCAGGCGAACCGCGCGCAGTTCGAGCACTACGAGGCGTACCTCTCGAGCCGCGCGGTGGTCTACGTGGACCGGCAGTTCTCCCCGAGCGTCGAGCGGCGCATCGCCGACTTCGCCGACTACCTGTTCGTCGTCATCCTCGTCCTGTTCCAGAACACGGCGCTCGCGAAGGCGAGCCGGCGGGTGACGGGCATCCTCGAGCAGGACGTCGACATCACGCCGCAGACCAAGATCCTCATCGACCAGGAGTACGGCCGGACGGTGCGCTTCTGGGAGGTGCAGAACTTCAAGTACCTCTCGTCCCAGCTCGAGGCGGCGCAGCTGCGCGAGGCCTTCCTCAACCGGGAGCTGCGCGACGCCTACACCGAGCACCAGGAGTACCTGGAGCACGTCGTGGCGGCGAAGGCGGCCGTCACCGAGAGCCGCAACGGCATGGTCATCAACATCGTCGCCATCATCCTGGCCATCGCCCAGATCCAGCCCCTGCTCATCGAGCTGCTCCAGGGCTTCTACGAGGAGCTGGGGGTGGAGGTGGCCTACGCGCACACGACCATCAACTACGGGATGCTGGGCGGGGTCCTCCTGCTCGTGCTCGTCGTGCTGATCAACCAGCGCCGCCGCCGGCACCTGCAGCAGCGGAAGATGTAGGGAGGGGTCATGGGGAAGAGAGGCGAGCGCCCGCTGTTCTGCACCACGCGGGCGGACGGGCTGCGGGGAAACCGCCTGTTCTGGACGGTCGTGCTGCTGGCGATAGCCGCGCTGCTCTCGGCCATCAAGCCGGTCGAGCTGCCCGACGGCGGGGCGGTGACGTACTTCAGCCTGCTGTTTCTGTGGCTGGTCACGTTCTTCTACGGTCCGCGTTACGGGTTTGCGGCTGGGGTGGCGTTCGGCGTCTTGAAGCTGGCTGTGACCTACGTCACCGGCGAGCACATCAACTACGCCCTCGGCGCGCTCGTGATTGAGTATCCCGTCGCCTACGGGGCCGTCGCCCTGGGCGGGCTGGCGCTCAACCGGAGGGGAGCCTCCTGCGAGCTGGACGGGGTGGTGCGGGACAGCTTCGGGCTGCGCGTGGGCTACCTCGTCGGCCTTGCGTGCCTGGGTGCGTGCTACGTGCTGGCAGCCAACCTGTTCTACCCGCCCGATCGCGACGGCCTGCTGGCCAACCTGCTGTTCACGGTCGCCTACGATATGAGCTACCTGGCCATCGAGGCGGCGCTCACGATGCTTTTGCTGTGCATCCCCGCCGTGCTCGATGCCATCTACTACGTGCGGTTCCTGGCTACGACTCCGAAGAGCGACCCCACGCTGCGGGGGTTCTAGCCGGGGGGGGGATTGACTTAGAGCTAGCTTCAAGATATAGAGTGGGCGGAGGTTTTCGACGTCGGGCGAGAGGAGCCTGCCATGGCTAAGGCCAACGTGTACTTTACCCGGGAGATCACGCCGGAGAACGTGGTTCGGCTGTACGAGCTGCTGGGGGTGGAGCTGCCGGGGAAGGTGGCGGTGAAGGTGCACTCCGGCGAGGAGGGCAACCAGAACTACCTGCACCCGGAGTTCATGCGGCCCATGGTGGAGCGGGTCGGCGGCACCGTCGTCGAGTGCAACACCGCCTACGAGGGCGCGCGCGATACCACCGAGAAGCACGAGAAGCTGATGGCCGCGCACGGCTGGACGGACTTCTTCGACGTGGACATCATGGACGCGGAAGGCCCTGACCTGGTGCTTCCCGTGGAAAACGGGCGCGTGCTCACGGAGAACCTGGTGGGCAGGAACCTGGCGAACTACGCGAGCATGCTCGTGCTCTCGCACTTCAAGGGGCACCCGATGGGCGGCTTCGGCGGCGCGCTCAAGCAGCTCTCCATCGGCTGCGCGTCCAACCAGGGCAAGGTGGCCATCCACACAGGCGGCGCATCGCGCGCCCAGGGCGACTTCTGGGACAAGCACGCCGCGCAGGACGACTTCCTGGAGGCCATGGCCGAGACGGCCGGCACCGTCGTGGACTACTTCGGCGATAACCTGGCCTTCGTGAACATCGCGTGCAACCTCTCGGTGGACTGCGACTGCTGCGCGGTGGCCGAGGACCCGTGCATGGCCGACATCGGCATCTTCGCGTCACTCGATCCGGTGGCCGTCGACCAGGCGTGCATCGACGCCGTGCGGGCCTCGGACGACTCGGGCCGCGACCACCTGCTCGAGCGCATCGAATCGAAGAACGGCACGAAGATCATCGACGATGCCGCCCGTCGCGGCACCGGTACGAAGGACTACGAGCTGATCGAGGTGTAGCGCGCGAGCCCCCCCGGGGGGGCGAGGGCGGAGAAGGGAAGGCGGAGCGTCCGGGTGGGCGCTCCGCCTTTTTGACTAGCGGGGGTCGGCGAGGTGGCGGCGGGCCTTGCGGAGGACGAAGGCGCTGGCGGCGACGGCTACGAGGAGGAGAGCGGCTAGGGCCGGCGCGCTGTCGCCGGTCTGGGGGATGGAGGGGGCGCCGTTGCTGGGGGTGGCCTTGCGGGCGTCGGGCGCGGGGGAGGCGGCGTCGGGCGCGGCGCTGGCATTGGGGGCCGCGGGTGCGACGGCGGCGTTGTCGGCATTGGAGGTCGCGGGGGAATCCGGCTCGCCGGGGGTGGCGGGCTCGTCCGGCGTGGCGGGGGTGTCTGGCTGGGTGGCGTCCCCGGGAGTGATGGGCGCGTCCGGCGCGACCGGCTTCCCGGGCTCGTCCGGCGTGGCGGGGTCGTCGGGGGCTGCGGGCTCGCCGCCGGGCTCGTCGGGCTCGTCGGGCACGACGGGGGTATCCGGCTTGTCGGGCGTATCCGGCGCGACCGGCTGCGGCTCCTCGGGCACGAAGTAGGCCAGGAACAGCGTAGGCGAGTAGGCGGCACGCCCGCGGTTCAGGAAGGCGAGCGCCGTTTCGGGTGCGAGGGTGGCCTCGGTGGAGACGCGCTCGTCATCCTCGTACCACCCCTCGAATACGTAGCCGGGCCGCGGCTCGGCCGTGACTGCGTCGAGCCCCGCGCCGGTGCGCGACTCGACGATGCAGACGCTGCGGCTCACCTGGCCGGCGTCGGCGGGGTAGGCCCCGTAGAGCACGTAGGTGTCGCCTGCGGCCAGCGTGCCCGTCTGGGCGGTGGCGCTCTCGGGCCCCGCTGCGGCCGCAAGGCCGTACTCGGGCGCGTCTCCGTGGGCGGATACCGTGCTGACGAGGGCGTCGCGCTGCACGTCATCCGCCGTGACGACATGCGTCCACTCGCTCGTGCGCGACTGCCCGGGCGCGAGCGGGCCCACCGGCGCGAAGGCGGCCTCGTCGCTGGCGAACGTGACGCCCGCGAGCGTCACGTTGCCTGTGTTGGTGACGGTGGCGCGGAAGGTGACCGACTCGCCTTCGGTGAAGAAGCGGCCGTTGGCGGGCGAGGACGCGAGCTCCTCGGTCAGCTGCAGGGACGCGGAGGGGTGGGCGAAGCGCGCGATGAAGGTGGTGGCGGCCAGGGTGCCGTCGGCGTTGCGGTTGGCGCCCGCCAAGGCCTCGTCGCGCGTGAGGAGCGCGTCGGCGCTCACCTGGTCGGCGCCGTTGTACCACCCGATGCTCACGTAGCCCTTGAGGGGCAGGGCGGTGCTGCCGCCAAGGCCGGCGCCGTCGTCGGCGCGCACCTGCTCCTCGGAGGGGTTGACGTTGCCGGCCGTGCCGGGGGAGGTGCGGTAGAGGATGGTGACGAACTGCGCGGGCGCCGGGGCGTCGTCGTCGGCCTCGGCGGGCGCCGGGGCACCGCCGCCGTCAGCCGAGGCGTCGGTGGCGGGAGGGCGCTCCGCAG
>CANSQW010000197.1 GCA_947649215.1 uncultured bacterium
ATTTTCCCCTGTTTTACGCACCGCAGACGTCCCAGGCTGCGTAAACCAGAGGTTTTTTGGCCAGAAAACCGCAAAACGGGGTCGGCAAGCGGAGAAGCGCCCCCGCCCACCGACCCCGCTGAGGGTCGAGCGATGCGCGCGGGGCTACTTCTTGGACATGAGCCCGAAGTCCGCCAGGCTGGCGAAGACGCCGACGAAGCGGTTGAGCAGGCGCAGGCGGTTGGCGCGCAGGGCCAGGTCCTCGTCCATGATCATCGTGGCCTCGAAGAAGGCGTCGATGGGCGCGCGCAGGGCCGCCAGCTGGGCGAGCGCCGCGGCGTAGTCGTCGGCGGCCAGGGACGCGGCCACCGAGGCCTCCGCAGCCTCCACCGCCTCGGCAAGGGCCGCCTCCTCGGCGGTGAACAAGGACGGGTCGTAGGCGGTGCCGGCCTCGGGGTCGCGCAGGTTGTTGGCGCGGGCGAAGGCGGTGGCCAGATCCTCGAAGGTGTCGGCCTGGGCGGCACGGGCGCTCTCGAGGGCGCGGACGCGGGCGGCCAGCACCATCGGCTCGGCCACGCCGGTGGCGAGCACGGCGTCGATGGCGTCGGCCGCAGCGCCCCCCTCGCGCAGCAGCACCTTCTCGCGCGTGGTGAAGAACTCGATCACCTGGGCGCGCACGGCCGCGGCGTCGAAGTCCAGCCCCGCGTCCGCGTACACGGCCAGGGCGTCGTCGACGGCGCGGGAGAGCGAGACGGGAAGCCCCGTCTCGAGGATGGCGATGATGCCGAGCGCGGCACGGCGCAGGGCGAAGGGATCCGACGAGCCGGTGGGCGCCTGGCCCACGGCGAACAGACCGCAGATGGTGTCGAGCTTGTCGGCGAGGGCCACGAGGCGGCCCACCTCGTCGGAGGGCACCGCGTCGCCGGCGAAGCGCGGACGGTAGTGCTCGGCGATGGCGCGGGCCACACGGGGCGACTCCCCCGCCGCCTCGGCGTAGTAGGAGCCCATGACGCCCTGGACGGACGTGAACTCGATGACGGCGTTGGTCACCAGGTCGGCCTTGGCCAGCAGCGCGGCGCGGGCCACGTCGGCCGCCACGTCGTCGGCAGCCTGCGCCTGCTCCGCGAGCAGCGCGGCCAGGCGCGCCACGCGGTCGGTCTTGGCGCGCATGGTGCCGAGCGTCTCCTGGAACACCACCTCGTCCAGGCGCTCGACGTAGGCCTCGAGCGGGCGCTTGAGGTCCTCGTCGTAGAAGAACTTGGCGTCGTAGAGGCGGGCGGCCACCACGCGCTCGTTGCCGTCGATGATGACGGCCTCCTGGTTCGGGTCGCCGTTGGAGACGACGATGAACTTATGGGTGAGCTTGCCCGCCGCATCGTAGAGCGGGAAGTAGCGCTGGTGCATGAGCATGGCGTCGACGATGATCTCCTCGGGCACGCGCAAAAACTCCTCGTCGAAGGAGCCCACCATCACCGTGGGGAACTCGGAGAGGTTGACGACCTCGGTGAGCGTCTTGGGCGGCAGCTCGGCGCGGTAGCCCGTGGCGGTCTCGGCGGCGGCCACGCCCGCGCGGATGCGCTCCTCGCGCGCCTCCTGGCTCGGCACCACGCAGGCGGCCTCCACCACGGAGACGAGCTCGTCGGCGGTGGGCACCTCGTGGGGGCCGGGGGCCAGGAAGCGGTGGCCCCAGGTGAGGCTGCCCGCGGTGAGGCCCGCGAACTCAACCGGCACCACCTCGTCGCCGAGCAGGGCCACGATCCAGCGCACGGGGCGGGTGAACACCTCGCGCGTGGTGCCCCAGCGGCACGACTTCGGCCAGCTGATGCCCTCGATCACGCCGCGCAGCACGCCGGGCAGCAGCTCGGCGGTGCGCTGGGCGTCCACGTGGCGCGACGCGAAGACGTACTCCACGCCGTCCACCTCGCGTCGCTCGAGCGCCTCGACGCCCAGGCCCTTGCCGCGGGCGAAGCCGATGGCGGCCTTGGTGGGGTTGCCCTCCCCGTCGAAGGCGATCTTGGCGGACGGGCCGCGGAACACCTCGTCGAGGGCCTCGGTCTGGTCGGCCACGGCGTCCACCACCGCGATGAGGCGGCGCGGGCTCGAGTACACGGCGATGTCGCCATGGGGCACGCGCACGGCGTCGAGCGCCTCGGCCATGAGGGCGGGCAGCTGCTCGGTGGCGTTCTTCAGGTCGAACGCCGGAATCTCCTCGGTGCCTATCTCGAAGGCGAGCGTGCGGGTGCTAGCCACGGTCGGCCCCCTTCCCCTCGGCGCCCTCGGGCGCGTCGAGCCTCATCCCCACCACGTGCTCCATGTAGGAGGCGCAGCAGGCCTTGGCGAGCGTGCGGACGCGCAGGATGTAGGCCATGCGCTCGGTGGCGCTGATGACGCCGCGCGCGTCGAGCAGGTTGAAGGCGTGGCAGCACTTGAGCACCGAGTCGTAGGCCGGCAGCGGCAGGCCCGCCTCGAGCGTGCGCAGGCACTCCGCCTCGCGGTCGGTGAACTCCTGGAAGAGGAAGTCGGTGTCGGCCACCTCGAAGTTGAACTTCGAGTACTCGCGCTCGTTCTCCAGGTAGACGTCGCCGTAGGTGAAGGTGACGCCGTCGGCGCCGTGCGACCACACGATGTCGTAGACCGAGTCGACGCCCTGGACGAACATGGTCAGGCGCTCCAGGCCGTAGGCTATCTCCACGGGCACCGGGTCGCACTCGAAGCCGCCCACCTGCTGGAAGTAGGTGAACTGGGTGACCTCCATGCCGTCGATCCAGACCTCCCAGCCCAGGCCCCAGGCGCCGAGCGTGGGGCTCTCCCAGTCGTCCTCGACGAAGCGCACGTCATGGGCGGCCACGTCGATGCCGATGGCCTCGAGGCTGCCCAGGTACAGATCCTGGATGTTGGCCGGCGAGGGCTTGATGAGCACCTGGAACTGGTAGTAGAACTGCAGGCGGTTGGGGTTCTCGCCGTAGCGCCCGTCGGTGGGACGGCGGCAGCCCTGGACGTAGGCGGTGCGCCAGGTGTCCGGCCCGAGCGCGCGCAGCGTGGTGGCCGGGGCGTTGGTGCCCGCGCCCACCTCGTTATCGTAGGGCTGGAGGATGACGCAGCCCTGGTCGGCCCAGTAGCGCTGCAGGTTCATGATGACGTCTTGGAACGTGGGCGGCTGCTCGGCCGGCGCGTCGCTCCGTAGCATTTCGGTTGGCATGGCTCTCCTTCGTCGTTTCCCCTTGGCCCGGTGCTGCCGGGCGCTGCGCTTGGCCGCCTTGCCTCCCCGGGCGGTCGCGGGTGCCCGCGCCTAGGCGGGCGTGAGCAGGCCGATGTTGCTGATCGGCCAGTAGATGAGCACGGCACGGCCCGTGACGGTGTCCTCGTCGATGGGGCCGAAGTAGCGCGAGTCCTGGGAGTTGGTGCGGTTGTCGCCCATCACCCAGAGCTTGCCCTCGGGCACCTTGAACGGGTAGCTGATGGCGGTGCCGTAGGCCGGCGTGAGCGGATAGGACGGCTTGCCGTCGGTGTAGGGCTCGTAGAGCGGCACGCCGTCGACGACCACCTGGCCGTCCACCAGATCGACCGTCTGGCCGCCGGTGGCGATGATGCGCTTGATGAGGATGCGGGAGGGGATCTCCGGATCCTGGAAGGTGACGATGTCGCCGGGTTCAGGCTCGTTGAAGTAGTAGGTGACCTTCTCCGAGAACACCATGTCGCCGGTCATGATGGTCTCCTCCATCGAGCCGGAGGGGATCTCGTAGGCCTGGAACACGAAGGTGCGCAGCCCCCAGGAGAGGGCCACGACCAGCGCGATCATGGTGAGGATGCGGGCGAGGGTGCGCAGGAAGGAGGGACCGCGTGTTTCGGCGTGCTGACCTGAGTACATGGGTGTGAGCCGCTTCCCTTCCT
>CANSQW010000198.1 GCA_947649215.1 uncultured bacterium
TGGCCTTCACCGGCTCCTTCGCCGTGTTCGGCACGGGCCGCGCCTACGACCAGATCCGCAACACGGTGTGCTACTCGGGGCTCGACGTGAAGATCACCCCCACCCACGCCGGCGTGTCGGTGGGGCCTGACGGCGGCTCGCACCAGATGCTCGAGGACGTGTCGCTCATGCGGGGGCTCCCCGGCATGCGCGTGCTCGTGCCGGCCGACTACGCGGCGGCCCGCGCGGCCATCCGCCTGGCGGCGGCCACGCCCGGGCCGGTCTACGTGCGCATGGGCCGCGCCTCGGTGCCCTGCGTCTACGATGACGACGTGGAGCTGGAGATGGGGCGCGCCTACGTGCTGCGCGAGGGCACCGACGTCACCATCGTCGCCAACGGCGTGGAGATCCGCGAGGCGCTGCTCGCCGCCGACGCGCTTGCGGACGCGGGTATCTCGGCCGAGGTGATCGACGCCTTCTGCGTGAAGCCGCTTGACGCCGACACCATCTTGGCCTCGGCGGCCAAGACGGGGCGTGTGGTGGTGGCCGAGGAGCACAGCGTCATCGGCGGGCTGGGCTCGGCGGTGGCCGAGCTTCTGGCCGAGCGCCGGCCGACGCCTGTGGCCTTCGTGGGCGTGCGCGACCGCTTCGGCAAGTCGGGCGAGTTCGAGGAGCTGCTGAGCTACTTCGAGCTGGACTCCGCCGCCGTTGTTGAAGCTGTGAAGAGGGTCTTGGCCGTTTAAGCCGTCTGCTAGAATTGGACGGTCTCAGTAATGAACGACAATTTGAACGGAGCAAAACTGTGACCAATGATACGAGCCAAGGGCGCTCGCCGCGCGCTCGCCATGCCGGCTCGGGGGCTCACTCCCGCCGCGCGCAGATGGCGTCGCAGCTGTCGCAATCGCTGCCCGTGCTCGAGGTTGACGAGACCTCCGCGCCCATGGGCACGCCGGTCATCACCTTCGACCATGTGACCAAGGTCTACCCGGCCCAGCCCAACAAGCCCGCGCTGAACGACGTGTCGCTGCAGATCTTCGCCGGCGAGTTCCTGTTCCTCGTGGGTCATTCCGGAAGCGGCAAGTCCACCTTCATTCGCCTGCTCACCCGCGAGATCAAGCCCACCGAGGGCAAGATCTACGTGGCGGACGAGGACCTCACCACCATGCGCAACTGGCGCGTGCCCTACCTGCGCCGCAACATCGGCTGCGTGTTCCAGGACTTCAAGCTCCTGCCGAACAAGACCGTCTTCGAGAACGTGGCCTTCGCCCTGGAGGTAATCGGGAAGAGCCGCCACGTCATCAAGACCCAGGTGCCCGAGGTGCTGCGCCTCGTGGGCCTGTCCGACAAGCTCAACAGCTATCCTGACCAGCTCTCCGGCGGCCAGCAGCAGCGCGTGTCCATCGCCCGCGCCATTGTGAACCGCCCGCCGCTGCTCATCTGCGACGAGCCCACGGGCAACCTGGACCCGCAGACCTCCCGCGGCATCATGGACCTGCTCGAGCGCATCAACCGCACGGGCACGACCGTGCTCGTGGCCACCCACGACCGCGAGATGGTGGACAACATGCGCCGTCGCGTTATCGCGCTCGACCGCGGGCATCTGACCCGCGACCAGGATCGGGGGGTGTACGGTTTCGATGTCTAGCCTGTTCTACTTCTTCAAGGAATCGCTCCAGGGCTTCGCGCGGAACCTCTCCACGACCCTGGGCTCCATCATCACCATCTTCCTGTCGCTGCTCATCATCGGCGTGTTCCTCGTGGGCGGCACCATCGTCGAGCGCCTCGTCTCCTCCATCGAGAGCGAGGTGTCCATCACCGCCTACATCGCCGACGACGCGCCCCAGGAGTCCATCGATGCGGTCATGAACTCCGTGCGCTCCATGGGCGGCGTGGAGAGCGTCGGGTTCACCACCAAGGACCAGGCCCTCGAGAACTTCAAGAGCTCCATGACCACCAACCCGGAGATCATCGAGCAGCTCGACGGCACGAACCCCCTGCCCGCCTCCATCGACGTGAGCCTGTCCGACCCCCAGAAGGTGGACGAGATCGCCTCCGCCATCGAGGGCGACGAGGCCTTCCGCTCCATCTGCGACAACCCCGAGGACCCGGCCGACTCGCTCAAGTACGGCCAGAAGACCGTGGACCGCCTGTTCTCGGTGACGAAGTACGTGCGCTACCTCGGCGTGGCCCTGGTGCTGCTGCTCGTGTTCATCGCGCTCGTGTTCATCAACAACACCATTCGCCTGGCCATCATGGCCCGGCGCAAGGAGATCGCCATCATGCGCCTGGTGGGCGCGTCCAACGGCTTCATCCGCGGGCCCTTCCTCATGGAGGGCGCGCTGCACGCGCTCATCGGATCGCTGCTGGCCGTGGGGGTGCTCCAGGCGCTGCGCTCGGCGGCCATCCCGCGCGTCCAGGCGGCGCTGCCGTTCCTCTCGCTTGAGGTGGACGGCGGCACCTACGCGATGATCTACCTGTCGCTCGTGGTGGCGGGCCTGGTCATCGGCCTTATCGGATCGGCGTTCGCCATGCGCCGCTACCTGAAGGTGTAGCCCCGGAGGGCACCTATGGCCAAAGACGGCAAGCACAGGGGCCGCGAGCGCAAGGCCGCGGCCCTGACGAAGCAGGAGCGGGCGCGTGGTCGCAGGGCCATGCGCCTCTTCGCGTTCTTCCTCGTGGTGGTCGTGGCCTTCGCGGCGGGATTCGCGGTGCGCAGCCAGACGGCCTTCGTGCAGTCCCTCGGGTTCCCCGTCTCGCCTGATGAGGCGGCGGCTACCTCGTCGTCCAAGAACCTCAAGTCCACCTACGACTCCATCTCTGCCCGCGTGGAGGAGGTGGAGGACCTGCTGTCCGGCAGCAGCCTGGACACGGTGGACCTGGAGAAGGCCACCTACTCCATGCTCGACGACATGCTCAAGGCGACGGGCGACCCCTACGCCGCCTACTTCAACCCGGATCGCTACAACGGCTACATCAAGGAGACGACGGGCCGCACCTACGCGGGCATCGGCGTGCTGTTCTCCGAGTACAACGGCCGCGCCTACGTGGCTGACGTGTTCGAGGGCTCCGAGGCCGAGGCCAAGGGCGTGCGCCAGGGCGACTTCGTGGAGGCCATCGACGGCGACTCGAGCCGCGTCTGGTCGCTGACCGAGGTGGTCAACTCGCTCGCGCGGGACGAGGGCGCGAGCGTCATCGTCACGTGGATGCGGCCCATCAGCCTGGATGCCGAGACCGGCTCCGAGTTCACCACCACGCTTCTGTGCCGCCGCTACGAGGAGGTCAACGTCACCACCGAGCTGGTGAACGAGGTGGGCTACATCCGCCTGCGCCAGATCACGCAAAACTCGTCTGACCTGGTGAAGAACGCCGTGGCCGACCTGACCAACCAGGGCGCCACCGCGTTCGTGCTCGACATCCGCGATAATCCCGGCGGCTACCTCACGCAGGCCGTGGACATCGCGAGCCTGTTCATCAAGAGCGGCGTCATCGTGGAGATTCGCACGGTGGACGGCGTGTCCTCCAAGACGGCGAGCGGCGTGACGGTGACCGATGCCCCGCTCGTGGTGCTCGTGAACGGCTACACGTCCGCCGCCTCCGAGGTGCTCGCCGCGGCCCTCCAGGACAACCAGCGCGCCGAGGTGGTGGGGCAGACCACGCTCGGGAAGGGCTCGGTGCAGGTGGTGCGCGAGCTGACCTTCGGCGGCGCGGTGCGCTACACGGCGGCCTACTACCTCTCGCCCCTCGGGCACGAGATCAACCGCGTGGGCGTGGTGCCCAACATCATGGTGGACGCGACCGAGGACGCCGACGCCCAGCGCTTGGTGGCCATCGACACCTGTCTCTTATACACATCTCCGAGCCCACGAGACTAAGGCGAATCGCG
>CANSQW010000199.1 GCA_947649215.1 uncultured bacterium
GGCGCGGTCCATGCGCTCCTCGCTGCGCGGCGAGCACTCCAGGTAGCAGTGGCGGCAGGCCAGGTTGCACGCGTAGGTGATGTTGGCCTGCAGCGTGCCGTTGCCCTCGGGCGCGGCGAGCACGGCGGGCGCGTTCACGCGTTCCTCGAACGAGGGCGCCCCGATGCGCGCGAGCGCCTCGTCCAGGTAGGCCTGGTCCACGGCCCGCCGCCCGCGCCGCGCCTCCACGGCGTCCTGGGCGCGCGCGAAGTCGAAGGCGCCGCGGTGCGCGCCGCGCGGGGTTATCTCGAAGTGGCGCCCGTAGCGCGACTGCGCCAGCATCTCGGCCATGTTGCCGCTCACGGCCACGGGGCGTCCCTTGATGAGGCGGATCTCGTCGGTCAGGTCGAAGTAGCGCGGCATCTCGGGGATGGTGCCCAGGTAGCGGGCCGTCTGCCCCCAGTTCTCGTGGCGGTCCTCCAGGCCGACGGCCTTGATGGCGCGCACGGTGCGCGACGTGAAGCCGGTGAATCCGAGTTTCGTCTCGAGGGCCAGGTCGCTCACGTGGATGTCGTCCATCACGGTGCAGAGCCAGCTCGGCCAGCCGATGCGGGCCATCATGCGGCGGAAGTCCTCCAGGTAGAGGGCCCCGCCCAGGCATTCGCCGCGCAGGACGGGGTCGTCGCGCAGCTCGTCGGGCATGCGGCGGTCGCAGAACACGTCGGAGAAATAGAGCTCGCCGCCGGGCTTGAGCACCCGGTACACCTCGCCGAGCACCTGCTCCTTGAACGGCGTCAGGTTGATGACGCAGTTCGACACCACCAGGTCTACCGACCCATCGGCAATGCCCAGCTCGGCCAGGTCCTCGATGTAGCCCTGGCAAAACTCCACGTTGGAGGTCGCAAAGCCGAAGCGCTCGGCCATCTCGGCCTGGTGGCGCCGGGCCACTTCCAGCTGGCTGGCGGTCATGTCCACGCCGATGACGCGGCCGGTCGGCCCCACCAGCTTGGACAGCACGTACACGTCGCGGCCCACGCCGCAGCCCAGGTCCACCACGGTGCAGCCCTCGAGGGCCGGCGGGATGGGGCTGCCGCAGCCGTAGAAGCGCTCCATCACCTCGTCGGCGATGAGCGGCATCACGTCGCGCACGTACTTGGGCGGCGCGTCGGTGGTGCAGCAGGTGGCGTTGGTCTTGAGGTCGTCCGAGCCGGCGAGGATGCGTCCGTAGTACTCACGCACCTGGTCGTGGACGGAAAGCGCCGCGTCGGGAATCTGCGACCCGTCGAGCGACGGCACGAGCGAGGCGTGGGCCACGTCGACGGCCGCGCCGCCCGCCGCTTCACGCGCGGCCACTAGCGGCCCTCGTCGGCCATGCCGAAGCATTCGGTGAAGAACACCTGGCAGTCCAGCCCGTAGCGCTCGCACACCTCGTCCACGGCGTCGTCGACCAGGCGCGCGAGCGGCCGCGACTCGCACACGGCGCGCGCGTTGATGATCATGCGCATGTTCTTGTGGTCGCGCAGGAACTGCTGCTCGTACTCGATGTCGTAGTCGACGCCGATGAGCGACGCCTTGTTGAAGTCGCCGTTGCCCGACGTGGCGAAGGTCTTGAGGTGCGGCACGTTGCGCTTGCGCTCGATGAGCCCCAGGCGGATCTCCTCGATGAGATCCTCGACCACGACGTTCATGTCCATCTTCCTGTCATCGGCGGCCTTGAAGTACATGCGGCGGTTGTACCAGGTCAGCTTGGCCTCCGCCTGCTCGAACTCGTGGTTGTCGCGCACGGAGAAGTTCTTGAGCGCCGATCCGCGGGTGGTGATGAAGTCGGCCAGCTCGGCGATGCCCGTCTTCTCGCGCGCCGAGATGCACAGCACCGGGATGTCCGGCACCGCAGTCTTGAGGAACTCCACGTAGCGGGCCTGCTCCTCGTCCGTCAGCAGGTCGCATTTGTTGAGCACCACCAGGTCGGCTTCCTCGAGCTGCAGCTGCAGCAGGTACACGAGCTCCTCCGGGAGGTTGATGTCCGCCTTCTCCGGCATGATCATGCGCAGGCGCTCCGGGTCGGTGATGACG
Organism: uncultured bacterium; assembly: GCA_947649215.1. Taxonomy (GTDB): domain Bacteria; phylum Actinomycetota; class Coriobacteriia; order Coriobacteriales; family Eggerthellaceae; genus Enterorhabdus. The sequence continues at coordinate 2,053 of CANSQW010000199.1, forward strand.
GTGAAGGGGGCCAGCTGGAACTCGTCGGCGTGCTCGCGGGCCAGGGTGTGGTACACGTGGTCGAGCGCACCCACGCCGCAGCCGGGGATGTCGCTCATGACGAAGACGGCGCGGTCCTTGTCGCGCAGGCGCCGCAGCTGGTCCACCACGTTGTCCATCTGGTAGCAGATGCAGCCCGAGGCTATCTCGGTGACGGTGCAGCCGCTCGTCTGGGTGAGGCTGGTGTCGACCAGGTTGGCGCCGAGGTCGTTGGCGATGATGGCCGTCTCGCCGTAGGTGGCGTTCATGTGCTCGGCCAGGGCGATCATCGTGGTGGTCTTGCCGGCTCCCAGAAAGCCGCTGACGACCATGAACTTGATAGGTTCCATGCTCTTCCTTCACGTAGCTCGGTTGGTGGTCAGGCGCATTATACCGTCGCGCCCGATCACCTTCGGGGTGACGCTGGCGCAGCGGGCGCGCCTGGGCTGGCTAGCAGCAGCTGGCCTGGATGGGGCGGTCATCCTCGTCGAGGATCCCCTCGAAGTCGGGCGCCGTCTTGATGATGGCGTCGCCGTGGATGTCCCCGTAGTGGACGGAGCGGTCGCCGATCACCGTGATGACCTTGGCATAGCGGCAGCCGTCCAGGCCAAGCGCCGACACGTTGTCGCACACGGGGCACTCCTGGTTGGCGGGGAAGCGGATGTCCTTGTCGAACAGGAAGAAGTCGGGGTATCCGGGCAGCGACCCGTCGTAGACCACCTTCTCGCCGTAGTTCTCGCAGTGGTCGCTCGTCAACTCCGAGGCGAGCAGGCGGGAGGTGATGGTGGCGAAGGCGATGCCGGGGTAGACGGCCTGCTCCTCGGCGGTGATCGGCGTCTTCCACGTCATGACGTAGCGCGGGTCGTGGAAGCCGGCCGCCTGGGCCATGCGGCGGAAGTCCTCGACGAACAGGGCGCCGCCCAGCCGCTGGGCCACGTTCTCCACCTGGTCGGAGACGTCCTGGGGGATGCGCCGATCGGTGTACACGTCGGTGAAGTACCACTCGCCCTGGGGCCTGAGGATGCGGCGCACCTCGCGGATGTAGGCGCCCTTGTCGGGGGAGAGGTTGAAGGTGCAGTTGGAGATGACCACGTCCACGCTGCCGTCGGGGATGAAGGAGAGGTCCTCGGGCACGGCGTTCACCAGCTCCACGTTGGCCTGGTCGTAGCCGAACTGGCGCATCTCCTGGGCCAGGTACTTGCGGGCGATGCCCAGGCGCTCGGCGTCGGGCTCCACGCCGATGACCTTGCCCGCGGGGCCCGCCAGCTGGGCGGCCAGGTAGGTGTCGCGGCCGCTGCCGCAGCCCAGGTCGACCACCGTGCAGCCCTCCAGCAGCGGCGGCAGGGGAGCGCCCAGCTCGTGGAAGGTGTTCTTGATCTCGGCCGCCACGTTGAACAGCAGCTCGCGCGCTTCGACGGGGATGGTGCCGTCGGCGTCGCGGGTGCGGGCCGTGGCCTGGGGGTCGCGCGGGGAGGCCGCGGCGATGGCGGCGTAGTAGGCGGCGTAGTCGCCGTTGCCCTTGCGGTAGTAGGCTTCGTAGTCCATGACTTGTCCTCTCGCTCCGTGGCATATGGCTGATAATGGATAATGCTTAATACTTGACATAGTCTATCATGTTACGAAGGCGGAGCAAGGGGCTGCACCGGCGTGCGGGCGGGGCGTGGCGCCGCCGGGTGCGGGGGCTCCTGGCGGGCGTGCGAGTGCGCGGTGGCGCCTGGTGGGTGTGGGCGTGCGGCGCCAAGGTTGGCGAACGTGATG
>CANSQW010000200.1 GCA_947649215.1 uncultured bacterium
CGCTGCCGCTGCGCCTCGCGGGCGGCGCGCTCGGCCTCCTTGGCGGTAGCCTTCTCGGCGGCGACCCGCGCCCGCTCGGCCTCCTTGGCCAGGCGCGCCTGCTCGCGCTCGGAGGCTTTCTGCGCCTTGGCGTCCTCAGCTGCCTTCTGCTTCTCGAAGGCGGCGCGCTCGCGTTCGAGCGCCTCCCGCTCGGCGGCCAGGGCATCGGCCTCGGCGGCCGCGGCTCGCTCGCCGGCGATGAGCTCGTAGGCGCTCTCGCGGTCGACGGCCTGGCCGTACTTCGCCACGAGCGGCGCGACGGCCTCCAGCGCGGCGGCCATCGATTCGGGCGATGCGGCGCCCATCGAACATTCCGGCGGCAGCACCTTGGCGCGCTGCACCACGCTCGGCCGGCCGTCCTCGTCGAGCAGCGAGATGAGCGCCTCGCCTATGCCCACCTCGCCGAGCGCAGCCACGGCGTCCAAGTCGGGATTGGCGCGGAAGGCGGCGGCTGCGGCGCGCACGGCCTTCTGCTCGGCGGGGGTGTAGGCGCGCAGCCCGTGCTGGATGCGGTTGGACAGCTGGGCGAGCACCTCATCGGGGATGTCGGAGGGCGACTGCGTGATGAAGTACACGCCCACGCCCTTGGAGCGAATGAGCTTCACCACCTGCACGATGCGGTCGACCAGCTCGCCGGGCATGCCGTCGAACAGCAGGTGCGCCTCGTCGAAGAAGAACACGAAGCGCGGCTTGTCGCCGTCGCCCACCTCGGGCAGCGTCTCGAAGAGCTCGGAGAGCATCCACAGCAGGAACAGGGCGTAGACCTGGGGGCTCGTGATGAGCTGCGCGGCGTTGAGCAGGTTCACGTAGCCGCGTCCCGCCTCGTCGCAGGCGAACCAGTCTGCCAGGTCGAGGGCCGGCTCGCCGAAGAACACGTCGCCGCCCTGATCCTCCACGGCGATGAGCGCGCGCAGGATGGCACCGACGGACTGCGATGACACGCGCCCGTACTCCAGCTCGAACTCCTTGGCATGCTCGCCTACGTAGGTGAGCATGGCTCGCAGGTCCTTGAGGTCGATGAGCAGCATGCCGCGGTCGTCCGCCACGCGGAACGCCACGTTGAGCACGCCTTCCTGCACCTCGGTGAGCCCGAGCAGCCGCGCCAGCAGCACCGGCCCCATGTCCGACACGGTGACGCGCACGGGGATGCCCGGCCCGCCTAGCATGTCCCACTGGCGCACGGGACAGCCCGCCGGCGCCCAGCCCGGCGCGCCCAGCGCGGCGGCGCGCGCGGCCAGCTTGCCGTCGGCGTCATCGGCCGGCTGGGCCATGCCGGTGACGTCGCCCTTCACGTCGGCCAGGAACACGGGGACGCCTGCCTGCGAGAAGCCCTCGGCCATCACCTTGAGCGTGACGGTCTTTCCCGTGCCCGATGCGCCGGCGATGAGCCCGTGGCGGTTAGCCTGGTCGAGGCGCAGGGAGCAGGCGATCTCCAGCGGGGCGCCTGCGGCGTCGACCGCCTGGGCCATCCGGATGGTTCCGTCTTCCAGCATGGGGGATCCTTTCGCCGGGGAGGGGGCACTGGTGGGGCCATCGTAGCATCGGGCCGCTTTCGCGCCTTCCTCGCCGCGCGTTCGTGTGCGAGGTGTTGTTTTCTTTCGCCGTTCGCGAGGTTCTTCCTTGCCTTAGCTTGAGGACGCCGCTAGCATCGGAAAACTCGCATTTTTCGGAATCAGAGCAAACGAGAGTGAGGTTAGAGCCTATGAATCTTGGCGTTGGAAGAAAAGAGCTGGTAATGGTCGGCGTGCTCCTGACGGGTGCGCTGCTGGCGGTGCTGAACCTGACGATGCTGTCGCCTGCGCTGCCTGCCATCATGGCCGACCTGGGGGTGGATGCCACCACGGCGCAGTGGCTCACGTCGGTCTATGCGCTGGTGGAGGCGGTCGTCATTCCGCTCTCGGCGTATCTGGTGGGGCGCTTCACCACGCGCCAGTTGTTCATATCGGCCCTCGTGGTGTTCACGGTGGGCAGCCTCCTGGCGGCCATCGCCCCGAGCTTCTGGGTGCTTTTGCTGGGCCGCATCCTGCAGGCGGCCTGCACCGGCGCGGTGATGCCCATGGTGTTCACGGTGATCCTGCTCGTGTTCCCGCGGGAGAAGCGCGGCACGGCCATGGGCGTCATCGGGCTCATCATCGGCTTTGCGCCGGCCATCGGTCCGTCGCTTTCCGGCCTGCTCGTGGACAACGTGGGCTGGCGCATGCTGTTCGCCATCGTGACGGCGCTCGCCGTGGTGGTCGTGGCGCTTTCCGCCTGCCTGCTGCGCAACTACGGCAACTTCGCGCGCACCACCTTCGACAAGCTGTCCGTGGCGCTTTCGACGGCGGGTCTCGTGTGCCTGCTCTACGGGCTGTCCACCTTTGCCTCTACGGATAACATGGCCCTTACGCTGGGGCTCATCGTCGTGGGCGTCGTGCTGCTCGTGTTCTATGTGCGTCGCCAGCTCAAGCTGCCCCAGCCCATGCTGAACGTGCGCATCCTCAAGGCGCGCCCCTACGCCACCGCGGCCTGCGTCGTCATCATCGTGCAGGCGGCGCTCCTGGGCTGCGAGGTCATCACGCCGCTCTACATCCAGGGCACCCTCGGGTTCACCGCCACCATGTCCGGACTGGCCATGCTGCCCGGCGCGGTGATCGGCGCCCTCACGGGCCTGGTGAGCGGCCGGCTGTTCGACCGCTTCGGCGTGCGCAAGATTGCGGTTCCCGGCGTGCTCGTGTCTATCCTGGGCGCCTTCGGCCTGGCGAACCTCGGCATCGACAGCAGCTTCGTCACCGTGGTGCTCACCTACACCACGCTCGTCATCGGCCTGCAGTTCACCATGACGCCGCTCAACACGTGGGGAGTGAACTCCCTGGACAACCGCGTCATCCAGCATGCGCAGGGGCTCTCCAACACCATGAACCAGGTGGCGGGCTCCTTCGGCACGGCGGTGCTCGTGTCCGTGTCGGCGCTGGCCCCCATGGTGGCGCCTGAGGCCTCCGCCTTCGAGCAGGCCTACCTGGGCGACCACCTGGCCTACTGCACGACGTTCGCGCTCATGGGCGTGGCCGGCCTGGTCATCCTGTTCCTCGTGCGCGATAAGGCGAAGGCGGCGGGCGCTGCGGCGGCCACGCCGGCCGAGCGCGGCGAGGAGCCCGTCGACTATGCCGCGGGCATCTCCGGCGTGGCCGTGGACGCCACGAACGGGGAGACCCCCGGCCTTGCCTTCGACCCGACGCACCTCTACATCGCCGCGGACGTGATGAACCGCCAGCCCGTGTGCGCGAGCGACGGCGACACGATGGCCGAGGTCATCCGCCTCATGGCCGCCAACGAGACGAGCGGGCTGCCCGTGGTGGACGGCGCCGGCGCGCTCGTGGGATTCGTGTCCGACGGCGACGTGGCGTCCTATCTGGGCAAGACCGAGATATCGGTGGTGGACAGCACGCTCAACCTGTACCGCTACGTCGACGACTCCGAGGCCATGGAGCGCCTGCGCGACCTCTTGGCGCTCAACGTCATGGACGTGGCCACCCGCCGGGTGGTGTCGGTGCGTGCCACCACGCCGGTCGACGAGGTGTGCCAGCTGTTCGCGAGCAAGCGCATCAAGAAGGTGCCGGTGGTGGACGACGACGGCAGGCTCGTCGGCGCGCTCAGCCGCCGCAACATCATGCGCTCGCTGGCCGACGCCATCGACCTGCTGGAGAAGTAAACCGCGCCTGCTTCGCGCGTTGCGAGGGGCCGCCCGGGATTCGTCTCCCGGGCGGCCCCTTTTGCGTCGGCGGGCCGCAGGGCCGGCGCCTGCATGTG
>CANSQW010000201.1 GCA_947649215.1 uncultured bacterium
GCCCCCTCCTGTCCCTCACTGCCCTTTGTGGGAGGGCGTCTGCGAGGGGGGGGGTAAGCGCGCAGTCAATGTTTCACGTGAAACACTCGTTCGCAAAAAAAGAGTTGCCAATTAATACTATGTCACGTATAGTATATGGCGACAGGAGGTATTATGAACGCTCAGATGAAGCGGGGGTTCCTCGAGGCGTGCGTGCTGGCCACGCTGTGCCGGCGGGAGTCTTACGGCTATCAGATCATCAAGGACGTGCCTGCGAGCTTGGGGTTGAGCGAGTCGTCGCTGTATCCGCTGCTCAAGCGCCTGCAAGGCAGCGGCCTGATAGCGGTGCGGACAGCGGAGCACAACGGCCGCCTTCGCAAGTACTACCGCATCACCGAGGATGGCCAGGAGCGCTTGCGCGCCTTCCTGACCGAGCAGGACGAGGTGCGCGGCCTCTATCGCTATGTGGAGGAGTCGATGGCCGCGAGTCCGCAGCCGGCTTTCGGAGACGCGCCCACCTCGGCTCGGGAGCCTGCGAGCGCGCGGCCAAGCGTGAGTCCGCCGTCGGCTGATCCGCCGGCTGGCGAGACGCCGCCAGGCATGGTCGGCGGCGCACCGGCGTGGGCTTGATAGTTGCAACAGGAGGTTTCTCGTGAACAAGCAGGAGTTTCTCGATCGGCTGGGCGCGCTTCTCTCGTGCCTGCCGGCGTCGCGCGTGGCCGAATCCCAGGCGTTCTATGCCGAGGCCATCGACGACCGCATGGAGGAGGGCATGACCGAAGAGGAGGCCGTCGCGGCGCTCGGGTCGCCGGGCGCGGTGGCCGACGCTATCCTCGACGAGATGCCGCCGATCCCCCGCGCGATGGCCAAGACGCGCCGGCGCAGCACCGTGCTGCTGTGGGCGCTCGTCATCTTGGGGTCGCCCGTGTGGCTCTCGCTGCTGCTGGCTTTCGCTGCAGTGGCGACTGCGGTATATCTGTGCATCTGGCTGCTCGCGGCGACGCTCTGGCTCTTCGCGGCCGGCGCGATCCTCGCCCTGCCGTTCGCGCTGGTTCTCGCCTTCGCCGGCCTCGTGGAGGGCAACGTCCCCTTCGCCCTGGTGTACACGGGCGAGGGGCTGTTGGTCGCAGCGCTCGGCATCCTGTGCTTCAACGCGGCGCTCGCGGCGAGCCGCCGCCTGGTGGCGCTCTCGCAGGCATGGGTGCGCAAGGCGCTCTCGCCCTTCTGGCGTGAGCGGTCGCGGATGGCGCCGGACGCCCTCGGCGCGGCGGCGTAGCGGGGAAGGAGCGGGACGATGAGGAACGTGCACAAGACGACGTATCGTGTGGCGGCCGCCCTGGCGGCTGTGGGGTTGGTGCTGATGGCGGGCGGGTTTGCGCTCTCGGGCTTTGACGTGCGCGTGTTCTCCGCGAGCGTCGACCGCGGAGAGGTCACGCTCGGCGGCCGGGAGGTGGAGCATCCGGAGCGCGTGCCGCTGCTCGGCTGGATGGCCGTCCTGGGGACGGTCGAGGTCAACCCGCCCGTGGCTCCGGACGCGCCCGACACGCCCAGCGCGCCCTAGGAGCGTCGGCTCTCGGGCTTTTGGCGTGCCGGCGGATGGCTGTGCGGGCTCTCTCGGCCGCCCCGCGTCGTTGGCCGGGCGTCGTTGGCCTCGATGGCGCCGAGCGCGCCTGGGCGGGACGTGGAAATCCTGTGGCCTCCCCCTGCGTGCCCTATAATGTGAGCCATGACTAACATTGCTGAGAACACCCTGGTGGAAGCGGTGGGGGAGGGCGCTTGCGAGCGTCTGGCCACCGGCGCGCCCGACCCCCTCTCCGTTTCTGCGGCGCCTGAGCGTGCCGGCTCAGCCGTTGCCGCACCTGCGTCCGCCGACGCGGCAGCGCCTGCCTCCGCCGCTGTCTCGCGCCGCGCGCCCGACGACTCGCCGGCCGTCGCGCGACGGCGCGCTCGCGAGAAGCGCGTCATCTCGCAGATGGTGGCGCTCAACTGCGCTGGCAACCACGACGCCGCGTCGCGCACGGAGCGCGCCCACTGCGGCGAGCCGGTGTGCCCCGCGTGCAAGGCCGTCGACGACTACGCCGTTCTGCGCACCGCGCGCTGCCGCCAGATGCACGCCAAGACCTCCTGCGAGAAGTGCCCCTACCACTGCTATCGCCCCCAGGAGCGTGAGCAGATTCGCCAGGTCATGCGCTATGCCGGCCCGCGCATGCTCACGAAGCACCCCGTCGCGGCCATCCGCCACCTCCTAGGGAGGTAGCGCCCGTCCCGTCCACGCCACCGCCCGCCACGGTAGGGCGGCTGCGCTCGTCTGGGCATGGCGGCGCGACTGTCAGCCGCCCCCTCCCGGCGGCTGCGGCGCGCGCCTGCCCCCCCTCGCGTCGTCGAAGCGGGGGGGGGTTCCACAACCGTCTGTCCGCGCCACGGCCACCTTTTCGCCGGAAAATGGCACAAATTGACGATTTGGTAGGGTCTGCGTGGCTTTCCGTGGGGATCGAATTTTCATGGCCTGGGGTTTTCTTGCGACAAGATGCGTCCAAAGACGCGATTACCCTGAAAGCGGCCTCTCGAACCCTACCAAATCGTCAATTAGTGCCATCAGGCGCGCGTTTTCCGGCTTTGGCGCGACTCTTGCTCGCCTGGGGGCGGGCCTTATCAGGCGGGCAACGCTTGGCCTCGGTTTTCGCGCCAGGTGACCCGTGCGACCCCCCCCCTCCCCTCGTGATCTTCCTTGACGTGGGCAGGGCCGTTCGTCGTCATCGCGGTTGCCCGCCCGTTCGCGCGACCTTTCGCTGTCGCTCATGGCTGGGTCGCATCGTTTGGCTCCGCGGCTCCAGGAGTCTTGTGCCCAGGCGTTCATCGCTGCCACCTTTTCGCCGGAAAATGGCACTGATTGGCAGTTTGGTACGGTTCACGCGGTTTCCCGAGCGGATCGCGTTTTCGTGACCTGGGGTTTTCTCGCGGCAGGGTGCGTTTGCAGGCGCAGCTGGCCCAAAAGGGGCCTGCCGCACCGTACCAAACTGCCAATCAGTGCCATCAGGCGCGCGTTTTCTGGCTTTGGCACGATTCTTGCTCATCTGACGGGGCGGGCCGTGTCAGGCGGGCAACGCTTGGCCTCGGTTTTCGCGCCAGGCGCTCCGTGTGCTGCGGCGCGCCCCGCCCGTTGTGGTATACCCACAAGGTCATCGTTTGCCTAAGAAGGACGCGTTATGGAAGCTGGTCAGATAGGGAAGGCGGCCGAATCCGCCACGGGCGGTCTCCGCCATGGGCGGGATTGCGCCGATGCGAGGCTCGACGCGCGGGGGTACGTCGACGAGGCCTCGCCGCTCACGCAGGAGTACCTCGACGTCATCGCCGAGCTGGGCGGGGACGAGGCCGGCCGCCGTGCGGCCTGGCAGCGCATGGCCGCCGGCACGGCGTGGTACCACGGCGAGCCCGTCGCCTTCAACTACGTTCCGCGCATCTACGGCCCGCGCATGCGTGCGTGGCTGGACGGCGTGGCGACCACCGTCTACGGCATCCTGCGCACGGTCATCGAGCGCTATCAGGCCGATCCGGCCTATCGCCAAGAGTTCCGGTTCGACCCGCGCGTGGAGGAGCTCGTGCTGCTGCCGCGCGGCTACGATGAGCCGTTGCCCCTGGCGCGCGTCGACCTCATGCTCGACGAGGCGACGGGCGACTTCCGTTTCTGCGAGTTCAACACCGACTCATCAAGCGGGATGAATGAGACGCGCGAGGCCCTGGCGGCCATCCGCGAAGGCGCGGCGTACCAGGCTATGGCCGCACGCCACGTGTTCGAGGACGACGTGGAGACGCAGTTCGCCC
>CANSQW010000202.1 GCA_947649215.1 uncultured bacterium
GGCCAGGCGCGCGGCGAAGCGCGGCGTGAAGGCCAGCAGGTGGTCGCGCGCGAACTCCTCCCACGCCGCGCCGGCGCTCCCGCCGGGCAGCTCCTCGGGCGCCGGGCCCTCCGCCAGCGGCGCGGCGATGCCCGCCTCGATGCTGGCCAGGTACTCCAAAAGCTCCAGCTCGGTGGCCACGTGATCGAGCGGCTCGTTCACGCCCTCGGGCTGTCCCAGGCCGCAGGCGCGGCAGAAGCGCTCCACCGCCACGCTGTGGGGATTGACGAACATGAGAGGCTGCACGCCCGCGTCCTCCGCGCGCCAGTAGCCCTCGAAGGGGCTGCAGGCCGCCTTGGGCGCGCCCACGAACAGCATGGTGGCGTCGGCCCGCAGGTCGTGGAAGTCCGTGGAGGCCGCGCCCTCGGCCCAGCCCTCGGGCAGGGCGACGCCCAGCGCCGCCCCTATCTCATCAGCCGCGCAGGCCCACTCCCCCGACGCGACGATGTCGTGCAGCGCCTCGTCCGGATACCGCAGGCTCAGGGCCAGCAGCTCGCAGGCCGCAGCCCGCGCCGCCCACTCCTCCACGCTCGTCGTCTTCCCCACAGCTTCCCCTTTCCGCACGTCAGGCCCAGGAAAGGCGGGCCCTCGCTCCTGATTGTCATAATATCGCAGCCTATTGCGACAATCAAGGCGACCAGGCCCGGCCAGCAAACGGAAGCACCCCCGCGCCCGTCCCCCAACGCACGAGGACCCGCCAGAGCGGCGGGTCCTCGGAGGTCGTGCGCGCAACGCCTCAGGCGATGCGCTTGCCAGTCGCCTTGCCGCAGGCGACGCGCCTGGCGATCACCTCCTCGGCCTTTTCGGCCAACCAGGTGTTGATGATGGCCTGGCGGTTCACGGCCAGGTGACGCGCCTCTCGGTCGAGCACGTCGATAAGCCATGCCGGCATGCTGATATTCACCCTCCGGGCCTCATCGAGCCCTGGGCGATGCAGGGTGTCGAGCTTCAAGTAGCCTACGACGTCCTCCTCGCCCTCGTCGAAGATCCGATCGAATTCTTCCGCCGTTATCTTATCGCCCATAGAGCTCAACCTCCTTCTTCCGTGCCCGACGCACCGATATTATCCGCGTCGACGTGCCGCGATAGGTGATGACCGCCGTCCAGTGCTTTCCCGCCATGCGACCCACCACGAGGAAGCGGGGCTCGCCTTCCCGATCCACCTCGACTTCCACGCGCTCCTCGTCACACCAGAGCTCCTGCGCCGACTCGAAGTCGATCCCATGCTTGGCGAGGTTGGCGAGACTTTTGTGCGGATCAAACTCAAATTCCACAGCCACCCCTTCTAGGTACCTATTATACATCCAGTACGTACCTTCTACGCATATACAAGAAACACGTAAATGCCAGGTTACGTTCTGTCCCCCAACGCACGAGGACCCGCCAGAGCGGCGGGTCCTCGGAGGTCGTGCGGACAGGATAGCAGAAGGCGCGAAGCGGGCGGCGCGCGGGCTTCGACGCGCCCGCCGTGCGGCTAGCTGTACTTGCGATGCTCCAGGCGGGCCTCCACCATGGCGACGATGTCGTCATCGGTCAGGCCCGACGCGCTGCACGCGCGGATCATGTCGTCGATGAGCAGCTCGACCGAGGTGTCGCCGGCCCGCGCCGCCCCCACGTCGTTGCGCTCGGACACGAAGGTGCCGCGCCCCTTGCGCGTGGATATGTAGCCCTCGCGCTCGAGGTCCATATAGGCGCGGTTCACCGTGTTGTAGCTGATGTCCAGGTCGATGGCGAGCGAGCGCACGGTGGGCAGCCGCTCCCCCGCTGCGTACACGCCCGACCCGATGAGGTAGGCCAGGCGGTTCTTCACCTGGATCCACACGGGCAGGCCGCTGCTGTGGTCGATCTCGAAGGAATCGAGGATGGTCATAGGCGCTTCCTTATACCTCGGAGGGATAGCTTATCGTAGCAGCTCGGCGCTACGACTTGGGCCGTCCCTCGGCGAAGCCGTCGCTCACGGCGGTCGGCACCGTCACCACGGCGCTGCCGGACTTCTTCACCGTCTCGTACTGCATGAGCATCGTGCGCAGGGCCAGCGCCGCCTCGGGGTCGCCGTAGGCCCGCGCCGCCTCGGCCAGCATCTCGGCCAGGTCGGCCTCAACACTTGCCACGGCCATGCGCGCGTTCTTCTCGCGGTCGGCCTGGGCCTCGAGCGACATGACGTCCACCAGCTCGTCGGGGATGACGATGTCGCGCACCTTCACCGAGATGATGTCGACGCCCCAGCTGGCAGCCTCCTTCTCGATGTCGGCCTTGATCTCCACATCCAGCTGGTCGCGCCGCAGCGCCACCTCGGCCACGGTGGAGCGGCCCACCGCCTCGCGCATGGCGGTCTGCGCGAGGAACGACACCGCCGCGTAGTAGTCCTCCACCTCGGTGCACGCCTTCTCCGCGTCCCACACCACCCAGAACAGCACCGCGTCGATGTTGACGGGCACGAGGTCGGCCGTGAGCGTCTTCTCAGCATAGAACGGCGTGGCAATGACGCGCTGATCCACGCGGATGGTGCCGTGCTCGATGATGGGGATGGTGAGGTAGAGCCCCGGCCCCACCACGCGCGCGAGCTTGCCGAAGCGCAGCACGACCACCTTCTCCCACGACAGCGCGATGTGGATGGACGACAGCGCCAGCAGCGCCACGATCGCCATGAGGCAGATGAGCCCGAAGTCGACGCGCCCAAGCACCGCCCATCCCCCGCCGAGCACCACCGCGCAGGCGGTGGCGAACACGGCGATGTTGAAGATAACGGCGCCGTTGCGCGAGGACTTGCGCGGCACGTAGGAGGTGGCGGCGCGCACCTCGGCCTCCTTGTCGTTGAACGGGTAGGGCGCGTCACGTGCCACGCGCCCGGCGGGCTGGCGGCGCGCGCCGGCCCGATCCGCCCGATTGTCCCACTTCGCCACGATGGCCTTCCCTTCCGGCGCGCGAGGCGCCTATCCCACCAAGCCGAACATCAGCTCCGGCATCTGCGTCACATCATAGGCCGCCAGACCCACCGCAATAAGGCGAAGGGCCAAGCCGCCGACGAGCAGGCAGCTCGCCGCCCACAGCAGCTGCGTGCGCGCGTTGCCGTGGGTGAGGAACCGCTCGAGCACCAGCGGCACCGCCAGGCCCACGGCCACAAGGCCGCCCCAGAACAGGGGCGCCAGGTCGCCGGTCACCAGCGCGTCAGCGGCGGCGCGCGTGGCGTCGGCGGTGAAGAGCCACGCCGCGTAGGCGGCCAGCGCGAGCGCCTCGAGCGCCACCACGAGGGTATCGGCGCTGCTGAGCGCGCCGAGCGCGCGGACGTAGGCGTAGCGCGACTCGACGAACACGACGGCCGCGAACACGCAGGCCAGCCCGCACGAGACGGACGACAGCGTGAACACCGTCGGCAGCAGCGGCGTCCGGTAGGCCGCGACCGACGCGAGCGAGCTCAGCAGCACGCCCGTGTAGGCCGCCGCCACGAGGCCGGCCGCCACGCCGACGAGCGCAAGCACGCGCATGAGCGCCCCCGGCGGCTCCCAGCCATCGAGGAGCGACGCCGCCGAGAACGCAGCCGCCAACGCGAGCGCCGCGGCAAGCGCCCACGCACCTGCCGCCATGGGCGTGAGCGTCGGGGTCGCGAACAGGGCGAGCAGGCGGTCGGGGCGCCCGACATCGGCCATCAGGCACAGCACGCCCACAACCAGCACCACCACGCAGGCGGGCCAGGCGCGAGCATAGAGCGCGCCCGGCAGCGCGAGCGCGCCAGCCATCCGCCCGATGGGCGCGTCGGGCC
>CANSQW010000203.1 GCA_947649215.1 uncultured bacterium
ATCCGCTGACGCCCGACCGGCTGCCGCGCGACCCCAAGCACCCCGTGCTGCTGGGGCTTCCCCAGACGGGCGACGACGTGGGCTGGGTCTACCTGGTGCTCACGGCGGCGGGGGTGTCGATGGCCCTCATCTTCCTGGCGGCTCTCTTCGGGCGCCGCAGGGAGGAAGAGGAGGCCTAGCCTTCCCAAGCGGGCGGTCGCGTGAATGCGGCCGCCCGCTTTCTTTTTGATGGTGACGCGTGGCGCGGGCGCGTGCCGGGGCCTGCTTGGAGTACCATAGGGAGGTTGCCCCGCTGACTCGAAGGATTGCCATGCCCGGACCGCTGCAGAACTCCCACACCACCGCCGACACCCTCGACCCGGCCAAGCGCGCGTCGCTGCCGCAGAACGTCGAGGCCGAGCAGTCGGTTCTGTCGGCGTGCCTGCTCAACGGCGAGGCGGTGGAGGAGATCATCCTGCGCCTCAAGCCGGAGAACTTCTTCCGCCCGGCCCATCGCATCATCTTCGAGGCCGTCTACGACCTGACGGTGCGCCGCATCCCCGTGGATCCCATCGCGCTGGCCGACACGCTCCAGGCCAAGGGCCAGCTGGAGGCCGTTGGCGGCAAGGCCTACCTGGTGGAACTGGCCGACAACACCTTCGCGCTCACCAACTGGCAGCGCCACGTGGACATCGTCAAGCGCAACGCCATCCTGCGCGAGCTGGTCTACGCGGCCGCAGACATCAACGCGCTGGCCTACGACGCCCCCGACGACCTGAACGAGGTGGTCGAGGAGGCGGAGAAGACCCTGTTCAACGTCACGGAAAAGCGCGTCTCATCGAGCTTCGTCAAGATGGACACGCTCATCACCGACGCCTTCGAGGAGATCACCAAGCTGGCCGAGCAGAAGACCTCGATGGCCGGCGTGCCCACCGGCTTCAGGGACGTGGACGACCTGTTCCACGGCTTCCGCGGCGGCGACCTGGTCATCCTGGCCGCCCGCCCCGGCGTGGGCAAGACCTCCTTCGCGCTCAACCTGGCCGTGAACGCGGCGAAGTCCGGCGCGGCGGTGGCCTTCTTCTCCCTCGAGATGAGCGCGGGCCAGCTGGTGCAGCGTATCCTGTGCGCCGAGGCCCGCGTCAACCTGTCCAAGATCCGCAGCGGCCAGATAGCCGAGGGCGACTGGGGTGCCATCGCCGATGCGTCCAACACCCTCTCCAAGCTGGAGATCTACATCGACGACTCGCCCGGCCTCTCCATCCTGGAGGCCCGCGCCAAGGCGCGCCGCGAGCTGCGCCACGCCTCCGGCCAGGGCAAGGGCCTCATCATCGTCGACTACCTCCAGCTGATGCAGCCGCCGCAGTCGCGCCGCGACGGCAACCGCGCCGTCGAGGTCGGCGAGATCTCCCGAGGCCTCAAGATCCTCGGCAAGGAGATGGACATGCCGGTCATCGCGCTGTCGCAGCTGTCGCGTGCGGTGGAGATGCGCGGCAAGAAGCGCCCGATGCTCTCCGACCTGCGCGAGTCGGGCTCCATCGAGCAGGACGCCGACATCGTCATGTTCATCGACCGCTCCATGGACGAGATGGAGGCCGAGAGCGAGGACCGGCCCGACCTGGGGCAGGCCCAGCTCATCGTGGCCAAGCACCGCAATGGCGCCACCCGCGACATCGACCTGGCGTTCAACCCGGAGTACACGCGCTTCATGGACTTCATCGACGACTCGCGCGTGGCCGGCTATATGTAGGAATAGCTGAGAAAATCGCACATATTCCAGGTATTTGCCGTTTTTGGCTTTACTTTAGGGGCGCAAGGCCCCACACTGCGCTTGTAGCATTTTTTACTTGCATTACTCACGCCCCGGCGCTGTCTAAGAAGAGGGCTGCCACCCGCTTCGAAGAGGTACCCGGTCTGCGGCCCGTTGGATGGGAAATTGCCGCCCGTTAATTCCGACGACCACCCGCGCATCCGGACATACCACCGGTCTTCGGGTTCCCGACCCGGCTTGCCAAGACCCGGCAGCGCCCTGCGGGCGGCCATTCCTCCATCATCGAGCACCGCGCCCCTTGTGGGCGTTTTTTTTACGTGCGCGTCACGTTTCCGGCAGCCTTTGGCTGCCCTCGTCCTCTCGCTGCCACTTTTCTGCGGAAACGTGGCATCAAAGCCGTGAAATGTGGTTGCGGGCGGGACGCGCGGGGAAGCGCGGGCCCTTTCGGGTATGCTATGCGCATTGGCGGTTGCCAAAAGTTAGCCGCGTGCGTGTGTTTCACGTGAAACACACGCACGACGTGGCGCGACGCATGAGGGGCGCCTGCTGCGGGTGCGCTGAGGCGGCGCCTGGGACGGCGTGTCGCCGCGGGCGCGCGGTGCGGTACGCGCCTGCGACGTGTGCGGTGCGTGAGTTAAAGGCGGTGCGAGCCGGTCGACGAGGGAAGGAGGCGCGGTGGCGGATACGCTCAGGTTCATCCATGCGGCCGACCTGCATATCGGCGCGCCCTTTCGCGGGCTGCGGGCGCTCTCGCCGCGGTGGGCCGACCGGTTGATGGACGCCATCCCGCAGGCATGGGATCGCGTGGTGGACGCCGCTGTGCGCAATGACGTGGATTTCGTGGTCATCGCCGGAGACATCTTCGACTCGGCGCGCGCTTCCTACCGCGACTACCTGCACTTCTTCCGCGGCCTCGAGCGGCTGGAGGAGGCGGGCATCGCCAGCTACCTGTGCACGGGCAACCATGACCCCTACGCCACCTGGCAGCAGGACTTCTTCTCGCTGCCCGCGCACGCGGTCATGCTCGCCGCCGACCGGCCCAGCTTCGCGCTGCACGAGCGCGACGGGCGTCCGCTGTGCGTCATCGCCGGCCGCGGCTATCCCAATAAGGTGTGGGCCGATGACGAGAATATCGCCGCGGGCATCACCCGGGCGGCCGCCGAGCAGGCGCTCGGCCCGCGCGCGATCGAGGCTCCCTTCGGCGTGGGCGTGCTCCACACCGGGCTCGACCTCGATCCGGTGAAGGCTCCCACCAGCCCGCACGCGCTGCGAGCCGCCGGCCTTGACTACTGGGCGCTCGGGCACATCCACCGTCATTGGGAGGACGATGCGGCGAACCCGCGCCTCGTGTTCTCCGGCTGCATCCAGGGACGCGACATCCGCGAGACGGGCCGGCGCGGCGTGAGCCTGGTCACGTTGGAGAAGGGCGCGCCCAATCGCGTCGAGTTCATCCCCACGGCGAGCATCGTCTGGCAGCAGGTGGCGGTGGACGCGTCGGACAGCCCGACGCTGCCGGCCCTGGTGGAGAAGGTGATGCGCGAGCTGTTCGCCGTGAACGGCCGCTCGTCGTGCGAGGAGATGGTGACGCGCATCACGCTGACGGGCGCGACCGACCTCCACGAGGTGCTCGGCCGCCCCGGCGTGCTGGAGGACGTGCGTGCGAGCATCAACGACTCGTACCCGGAGTTCTTCTGCGACGCGCTCATCGACGAGACCACGCGTCCGCGTGATAGGGAGGCGCTGCTGACGGAAGGCCTGTTCCCGGCTGTGTTCCTGCGCGCCGCCGAGGCCCTGCGCGCCGATCCTGACGAGGAGCGCGCCTACCTGCAGGAGGAGTTCCTGCGCCGCGGCATCGCGCTGCCCTCAGCGCCGACGGGCCAGCTGGACAAGCTGGCGGCCGAGGCCCAGGAGCTCGTGCTCGACTTGCTCACCCAGGAGGAGAAGTGATGGGCGCGGAGGGACGGCGCGCGGAAGGCGCCGAAGACGTGCGGGACGTGCGGGGTGCGGAGGGACAGCACGTCCCGCAC
>CANSQW010000204.1 GCA_947649215.1 uncultured bacterium
CTATGGGTGGCTGGTCTCATGCGGATGTCCCTCCGAGGCGTGGTCTGGACGCGGCCCAGGTGCGCGGGCCCCTCTCCGGCCTCTGCGCCCCCGCCTCACATACTCGATACCCAAAAGTCTATGCGACCTGGGTTTTCTCAACATCACATAAAACGTGTGATGTTATTTCGCCGATGACATTTTATCGTCAGATGCGTTACATGGCGCCGTCGGGAGGGTTCGCCGGCGCCGGTAGAGAGGGAAGGAGCTTTTATGGAAGCAAACGCGCCGAGCGGAGGGATGTCCCGTAGGACGTTCTTCAAGGGAGCCGGTGCCGCCACCGCCACCATGGCCGCGAGCGGCGTCCTCGTGGACGCGCTGTTCGAGAAGGCCGAGCCGGCCTTCGCCGCGGAGGCCAATCAGCAGAGCGCCGAGGAGAAGGTGGTCCAGAGCCACTGCTCCTGCAACTGCGCGAGCCGCTGCCCGCTGTGGATGCACGTCAAGGACGACGAGATCCAGTGGATCCAGTCCGAGACCGAGCCGTGGGACGATGACGAGACGAGCCGCCAGCGCGCCTGCCTGCGCGGGCGCTCCGTGCGTCGCTGGATCAACGACCCCGACCGCCTCAAGTACCCCATGAAGCGCGTGGGCAAGCGCGGCGAGGGCAAGTTCGAGCGCATCAGCTGGGACGAGGCCATCCAGACCATCGCCGACAATCTCAAGCGAACCTACGAGAACTACGGCCCCGAGGCCGTCTACTGGACGCTCGGTTCGGGCGTCTACAGCCTCACCGGCCGCCCCATCGGCCGCCTGCTCGCCTGCACCGGCGGCTACCTGGGCTACTACGGCACCTACTCGGCCGCCCAGATCACCAAGGCCGCTCCCTACATGTGGGGCACCAAGACGGCCTCCACGCCGGCGGCCATCAAGGACTCCGACCTCGTCATCTGCATGGGCTGGTCGCCGTCCGACTCCATGATGGGCTCCACCGGCGAGTCCAAGCACGGCTTCGAGTGGGCGCATCGCATGAACCCGGATGCCAAGTACATTCACATCGACCCGCGCTACAACGACACGCTGGCCAACTCCGGCGACGAGTGGATCCCCATCCGCCCCGGCACCGACGCGGCCCTCGTGGCGGCCATCGCGCACGTGCTCATCGAGGAGGACCTGCTCGACCAGGCGTTCCTCGACACCTACACCGTCGGCTTCGACGAGCACACCCTGCCCGAGGCCTACCAGGGCAAGAACATGTCCTACCGCGACTACGTCATGGGCGCAGGCTACGACAAGGTGGAGAAGACGCCCGCCTGGGCCGCCGAGATCACCCTCATCCCCGAGGAGCGCATCGTCAAGCTGGCCCACGAGCTGGCCGAGGCCGAGGCACCCTTCGTCGCCCAGTACTACGGCATCCAGCGCCACTCCAACGGCGAGCTCTCCTCGCTGGCCGTGAGCCTTCTGCCCGTCATGGTGGGCGCCATCGGCAAGCCGGGCACGTCCACCGGCCTTGACGTGGGGTCGTACTCCTTCAGCATCCCCTGGATCGGCGGCACGAACCCCTGCAAGACGCAGATCTCCATCTTCACCTGGGCCGATGCCATCGACCACGGCCACGAGATGACCGCCACCCACGATGGCGTGGTGGGCGCCGACAAGCTTTCCACGGATATCAAGTTCCTCGTGGAGTACGGCGGGAACTGCTTCACCAACCAGCACAGCGACGCCAACGTGGCCCATGACATCCTCGTCGACGAGTCCAAGTGCGAGTTCATCCTCGTCTTCGAGACGGTCATGAACGACGCCGCCAAGTACGCCGACATCCTCCTGCCCGACATCATGCGCGCCGAGCAGAAGGGCATCATCAACGACGGCTGGTCGGGAGACGTGGCCTCCATCACCTTCGCGAGCCCCGCCACCACCGGCGAGAAGTTCGAGCGCCGCAGCGCCTTCGACGTGTGCGCCGACATCGCCGAGGCCATGGGCGTGCGCGACGAGTACCTCGACGGCAAGGACCAGGAGGGCTGGACGCGCGAGATCTACGAGACCGCCGCGGCCAAGGACCCCCGCATGCCCAGCTACGAGGAGGGTTACGAGATCGGCGAGTTCCACTACCGCAACCCCAAGGGCTACACCCCGGCGCTCGCCACCTTCGTGGCCGACCCGGTGGCCAACCCCCTCAAGACCCCCTCGGGCAAGATCGAGGTGTTCTCCGAGAAGATCCAGAAGCTCGTGGAGACCTGGGAGTTCGACGACCCGCGTGACGTGCTGTGCCCCGTGCCCATCTACACCCCGGGCGTCGATAGCTACGAGGACTGCACCGAGGAGCTGCCCTTCACCCTCATCGGCTTCCACTACAAGTCGCGCACCCACAGCTCGTGGGGCGGCGTGGAGCTGGTCAAGGAGGCCTGCCCGCAGGAGGTGTGGATCAACACCGCCGACGCGGAGAAGCTGGGCATCGAGAACGGCGAGATGGTGAGCGTGTTCAACGACCACGGCGAAGTGCACATCCTGGCCAAGGTGACGCCGCGCATCATCCCCGGCTCGCTGGCCATCTCGCAGGGCGCCTGGCGCGACGCCGACATGTCCGGCGACCGCATCGACAAGGGCGGCTGCATCAACACCCTGACCAACATGCACCCCTCGCCCCTGGCGAAGGGCAACCCGCAGCACTCCAACGTGGCGGGCGTCCGGAAGATCAGCTAAGGGAGGAATGAGCAATGACCGACTACGCTTTCTCCTTCGATGCCGCGCGCTGCACGGGCTGCAAGACCTGCCAGCTGGCATGCAAGGACTACCATAACCTCGACACCAAGGTGTCGTTCCGCAAGGTGTACGAGTACGCCGGCGGCGGCTTCGACACCGACGAGCGGGGCTGCGTCACGCCGCACGTGTGGACGAGCTACCTCTCCGTCAACTGCAACCACTGCGAGGAGGCGGCCTGCATGCAGGTGTGCCCGACCGGCGCCATGCACCGCGACGAGCAGGGCTTCGTCTCCGTGGACCACGAGCGTTGCGTGGGGTGCAAGTACTGCCAGCTGGCCTGCCCCTACAACGTGCCGAGCTTCGATGCGGACCTGGGCCAGATGCGCAAGTGCGACGGCTGCACCGAGCGCGTCGCGAAGGGCGAGAACCCCATCTGCGTGGATGCCTGCCCGCTCTACGCGCTCGACTTCGGCCCGGCCGACGAGATGGCCAAGAAGCACGGCGAGGGCGAGTGGCTCGCGCCGCTTCCCGACCCGTCCTACACCAAGCCCACTACCATCATGAAGGGCAGCCCCGCCACCAAGAAGGGCGGCACCTACGAGGGCGCGCTCATGAACCCGAAGGAGGTCAGGTAATGTTCTTCGACGCTGCCTTGGGCGAGCTGCCCCTGCTCGTCTTCTCCCTGCTGGTCCCCGTGGGGCTGGCGGCCCTGGGGCTCATGGCCTGTGCCCGCGGCTTCCTGCCGGCGGGTGACGAGGCCGCGGCGCGCCGCGCCGATATGCTGGTCCTCGTTCCCGGCGTGCTCGTGCTCGTGGGCCTCGCGGCCTCGTTCATGCACCTGGGGTCTCCGGCCCACGTGCTGGACATGATGGCCGGCGTGGGCCGCTCGCCGCTCTCCAACGAGATCGCGGTGGCCGGCGTCTCCATCGCCGCGGCCATCGTGTGGTGCGTGGCCTGCGTGGCCGCCCATCCCGGCGCCGGCGCCCAGCGCGCCTGCGGCGTGGTGCTCCTGGCACTCGCCGTGCTGACGGCCGTGTTCACCGGCACCGCCTACATGATCGTCACCATTCCCGTCTGGAAC
>CANSQW010000205.1 GCA_947649215.1 uncultured bacterium
CGGTCACGTTGTTGCCCTGGGCGTCGTAGACGATGGCAGAGCCCGTGACGTTGACGGGATAGCCTCCCGCGATGACGTCCTTGCCCGCGCCGCGAGCCTCAAGGCCGGCAACATAGTAGGTGAGGCCACCAGCGCTCACCTGAACCGCCTTGACCTCCTTGGCGGCCTCGCCCTCGCCCAGCGTGTAGACCTGCTCGCCCGCCAAGCCCGTCAGCACCTGCTCAGTGCCATCGTAGACCACCTCGGCGGAGGCGCCGGCCACGGTCGCCTGGTACTTCGCATCGCGGTTGAGCACCGTTAGCTTGCCGTACGCCGTGATGATGCGGTAGTTGTCCGCCTTGGTGCTGGCGTTCAGCTCATAGGTGAAGAAGTTCTCCGAAGTGCCCACGAGCGTCTGGGCTCCTGTGAAGGAGTACGTGGCGCCCTCGGTTATGTTAGCCCAGCCATCGCCGCCCACGCTGACCATGCTATTCGTGTTTACGAGCGGCGTGCCGTCGTACTGCTTGCTGAAATCGTGGCTCGTCAGCGTGATGGTGCGCTTGGCGATCTCGAGCGCGGTGCCGTGCTCGACGGTCACCGCGAAGCTCGCGCTCACGTCATTGCCCGTGGCGTTGGTCACGACCGGCGTACCAGAGACCTTCGCCTCGTAGGCCCCGGCGTCCACGCCCGTGGCGCCGATGGTGACGCCCGATACCGTGTAGGTCTTGCCGTCAACGACGAAGCTGGTGCCCTCGAAGCCCTTGACGCGGAAGCCCTCCACCGTGTGCTCCGCCCCATCGTACAGGGCAGAGCCCGTGTTGGGCACGAGCACGATGGAGTGCTCGGCATCAGCGGGGGTGACGGTGAGCGTTCCCTCGATCTGGGAGATGAGGTAGTTGTCGGCCTTGGTGCCGGCGTCCAACGTGTAGGAGAAGGAGTTGGCGGACGAGCCGACGGCGGTTTGGCTGCCGGTCACGCGGTAGGTGGCTCCGTCGCCGAAGCCCCAGCCATCGCCCTTGACCTGCACGGTCTGGCTGACGAGCGGCGTGCCGTCATAGGCCTTCTCCGCATCGGGGCTGACCAGCGTGACGCCGCGCTTGGCGATAGAGAGCGTGCCGGGGGTCGTCTTCACGTTGAAGAGGTGGGTCACATCGTCGCCCTCGGAGTCCTTAACCACCGGCGTGCCGGTAACGGTCACCGGGTACTCGCCCGCATCCACGGCGCTCGCACGGGCCGTCAGGCCCTCCACGTCGTAGGTGGCGCCGTCGATGACGAACTGCAGGGTCTCAAAGCCCTCGACCGCCTGCGTCGTTCCATCGTAGGTGAACGAGCCGCTCTTGGCCTGAACGGTCACCTCATGCACGGCATCGGCATTGCCGACCGTCAGGGTTCCCTCCACCTTCGTGATGACGTAGTTGCTCGCGCTCGTGCCCTCGTTCAGCGTGTAGTCGAAGGTGTTCGCGGACGATCCGATCTCAGTCTGGCCGCCGGTCACCTCGAAGGAGGCGCCCTGGCCCTCAACCCAGCCGCGGCCGCCAACGGTCACGGCGTCGTTCGTAAGCGGCTGGCCATCATAGAGCTTGTAGGCGCTCGCGCTCGTCAGGGTCACGGGGCGCGGCTCTACCGTGAGCGTGCCGGGTACCTCGCTGACGGCAATGTTGTAGTTGGCCGTCACATCATCGCCCGCGGCGTTGCGCACGCACCAGGCCGTGATCGTGTTGGGGGACGCGCCGGCGTCCGTCTGCTCGCCGGCCGTCGTCACGTCCAGCCAGTCGCCTTCGGCGAGCACGCCGTTTTCCAGGGAGAACCCAGCTGTGAGCGGCGTGCCGTCGTAGAACTTGACGGCGGACTCAGCGTGCACCATCAGGGTGGGATCCTCAGCGGCAACCTGCGTGACCGTCAGCGTGCCGAAGACGGTGGAGATGGCGTAGTTCTCCGCAAGCGTATTCTCGTCCAGCGCGTAGGTGAAGACGTTCTCGGCGCTGCCGACGTTGGTGACGGCGCCCTGCACCTCGAAGGAGGCGCCCTCGCCGTTGGCCCAGCCCATGCCGCCGACGACCACCTCGGCGTTGCGCAGCTCGGTGCCATCGTAGGCGCGCTCCTCGCTGGCGCTGGTCAGCGTGACCGGGCGCTGGGCGATGGTGAAGTCTTCCACGGCCACGATCTGGCCGAAGCGCTCGGTGTTCCAGACGGCGCGGGCCGTGTACTCGCCGGCGTTGATCGGACGATCCTCAACCCAGGCGTCGTCGGCGGCACCCTTGGGCTTGTAGGAGACGTTGGCGCTGCCGAAGTCGTCCTGGTCCGCCTCACTCAGCGAGGAGATGGCGACCTTCGGCTGCGGAGAGCGCGGATGCTCGCCGTACGTCCATCCGGCGATGTCGACGACAGCGGAGAACTCGCGGCAGTCTGGAGTGCCGTTGCCGTTGGCGTCCCGATGATAGACGACGTTGACGGTCACGTCGCGATCGACGATCGTGATGGGCTCAGGCTGGTAGTCGGTGACGTAGCCCGACAGGACGGGAGCGGCAACGGGGCTGTACACATCGCCGGCGCGCAGGGTCTGCGACTCGATGTCCTCAGGCAGCTGGGTGGCATCCGCGCCGTCGGCCACGTGGTAGGAGTACTTCGTGAAAACGCGGTAGGTTTTCGGCATGGGGAAGTCGTCATCGGGCTCGCCGGGGTCGACGAGGTCGTCCTGCTCGGCAGGCTCGGAGGCCGGCTGCTCCGGCGCGGAAGGCGCGGCGGGCTTCTCGGCGGGATCCCCCGAAGAGGCATCGGCTGGCGTCTTCGCGTCCTCCGCGGAATCCGCGGGGGCAGCCGCCGGCTCATCGGCAGGCTCGCCGGCGGTGTCGGCAAGCGTCTGCGGCTCGACGACGCTCACCGTCCACTGCTCGCTGCGGGTCTGCCACTTGACGCCGTCTTCTGCGTACTCGGCGTAGGTGTGGGTGATGGTGGCGTCGCCCAGCTCCATGCCGTTGACGATGGCGACGTTACGCTCGCCGGACACGAGGGCGACCTCCCGGTCGGAGACCGTCCAGGCATGGGCGAAGTCACCCCGGTCGGACTTGAGGGTGAGGGCGGCGTTTTTCTCCATCTTCACGACGCCATTGTCGATGATCTGCGGCTTAGCCGGAGCAGCGGGGCCGGCGGGAGTCTCGGGCTCGGGGTCTTCCCCCAAGGTGCTCATGGCAAACTGCTGGGTGATCTCGCCCGACTGCGTGACCGCCTCGGACACCGCGGCACCCGGGTTCTGCCCCGGGACGCTGGTCTGGCCGCTCAGGGTGGTGCTCGGCGCACTCGTAGCGGTGCTCACCTTCTCGGTGACCAGCGTCAGCCGAGCGCCGTCGACCAGCTTCGACGCGGGAATAACGTACTCGCCGGTGGAGGTGGGATACAGGTCGAGGCCCGCGTAGGAAACGGAGGCCACCTTGTAGCCCTTGTCGGCCTCGGGCACGAACTTGAAGTCCTTGCCCGCCACGGCCGTCACCTTGGTGGCCGGGGCCTTCACTATCTGACCGGCCCCGTAGACGAGGTAGCCGTTGCCCAGGCTCAGCGAGATGACGGGGTTAGCAGGCGCTTCGGAGCCCTTCCCCGCCTGGCCGCCATCGGCCTGCGTCGCCTTCGGGGATGCGGAGGCATCCGCCTTGGTGTCAGCCCATGCCGGCATGCCGCACATCGACGTCGCCAGCACCGCCGCCATCAGCACGGCGAGGGTCTTTCCCTCGACAGTGCTTCGGACATCGGCCAGTCGCCTTAACACGCTCATTTTTTCACCACCGGTCTT
>CANSQW010000206.1 GCA_947649215.1 uncultured bacterium
CGAGATCTACACTAGATCGCTCGTCGGTAGCGTCAGATGTGTATAAGAGACAGCACCGAGGCTGGGCCTTCGCGGACGGCCACAGTACGACAGCGAATCGCTATGTCCACGCTGCGGGCCGTGGCACATGGCGCGTTGCGCGTTGCGCGTTGCGTGCGTTGCGCGCATTACGGCTACGAATGTTTCACGTGAAACATTCGTACGCCGATAACGAGCGAGCGAGCGAACCAGCCCCGATCCTCCGCGACCCCCCCCCACGCCACGCGCGCTATCACAGCGCGCTACATCACACCGAGGCTGGGCCTTCGCGGACGGCCTCAGCACGGCGGCGAATCACTGCGTCCACGCTGCGGCTTGCCCCTTCCGCATCGTGTCAAACCAGCTCACCGCGTGCTGCGCATTTCGCCGAACACCCCGTCATGCTGATTCTTCGCCGCAGCGTATGCGACGAAGAATGTTTCACGTGAAACATTCGTACGTTGATAAAGCAGGGCGCCGATGAGCCCGGCGTCCGCCTCTCCCCTCCCCGAGAGCGACGCGGGGCCTCTACGTAAGCAGGCCCCGCGTTTCCGGCGAAACGCGGGGCCTGCTCGTCTGGGGTCTTCTTGGTTTATTGCTGCGCGGTCTGGGTTCCCTCGGCGGGCTGATCGGTGATGGCGGCGTCACCCTCTGTCGCCGCACCGCCCTCGACGGGGGCCTCGGGGGTCGTGCCCTCAGCGCCCGCCTCGGTGCCGCTGCCCGTGTCGGGGTTGTCCGTACCCTCGTCGGCCGTCTCGAACTGCGTCATGTCGACGTAGTAGGGCAGCCCCTCGGGCATCGGGTTCACCACCACGTCGGCGCTCTCGCGCTGCTCGGTCAGCCACGTGCTGTAGCCCTGCGAGCTCTGGCTCTGCGACAGCATGGTGCGAATGGACGTGACGAACTCCTCGGGCAGCTGATCGGTGCTCGTCACCTCAGACGGCGCCGCGAACACGTCGGTGCACTTGATGATGTGGATGCCGAACTGGCTGGGAACCAACGCGCTTACCGCCCCGTTGTCCAGGTCGTTCAGCGCAGTCTGGTACTCGTCGACGAAAGTGGTCAGCTTATCCCAGCCCACGTCGCCGCCGTTGGCGGCCGAGCCGGTATCCTTGGAGTACTGCTTAGCGGCCTCGGCGAAGTCGAGCTGGCCGGCGTTGATCTTCTCCAGCACCTCCTGGGCAGTCGCCTCGTCGCCCGAGTCGAACAGGATGTGGCTCGAGCGCTTGGCGCCATCATAGGAGGCGGCGAACATCTGCGCGTAGGTCAGCATGTCCTCGGCCGCGGGCTCGTCGTCAGTGGCCACGGTCTCCATCAGGCGGTTGGAGAGCAGTGAGAGCTCAATGTTCTCGCGGTACTCCTCCTCGGTCAGGCCGGCCTGCTCAAGGGCGTCCTTCCACTGCTCGTCGCTCTCGTAGCGCGAGCGCATGCTGTCCACGTAGCCGTCGATCTCGGCCGCGTCCACCGTGATCTCCTGCTCCTTGGTGATCTGGCGGATGAGCTCTTCGTTCACCAGGCCGTCGATGACCTGCTCACGCACGGTCTCGGGAGTGAAGCCGTTCTGGGCCATCCACTCGCCCCAGGCCTGCTCGTCGGTGAGGCCCATGCGCTCGCGGATAGCCTGCACCTCCAGCGTCACGTCGTCTTCGGGAATCTCGGTGCCGTTGACGGTGGCCGCCGTGCCGCCGGTGAGCTTCACGCCGTTGACGGTGGTACCGCCGGAGCAGCCGACGACGCCCCACGCACAGGCGAGCGCCAAGCTGGCAGCGCAGACGGATTTTGCGACAGATAGCTTCTTCATGATCGCCTTTCTCTATCATGGGCACCGGGATTGATGCACGGTTTTGGGCATCGATCCCCATGGTCATTTCGCGTGTATTCTTGCACACGGCGAAGAGGGCGCGCCACGGTTCACGATATGACCACTTTCGTTTCACAGCCGGCAAACAGCGTCGAGAAGAGGATCCTGCTGAAACGGGCGTGTTTCACGTGAAACATATCCGCGAAAAACGCAGCGAGGGCCGCCGGGTTTTCCTGGCGGCCCTCGTCTCACGGCCCCTCGTCGCCTTTGCAGCAGGCGTGGCAGATCATGGCAGGTCTTGGCAACTCGCGCCAAACGCGACAAGCGCGATGGACGCGGTAGGCGCAGTAGGTGCGGGCGCGGGCGCGGTAGGCGCGGTGGACTCGGACGCGGTAGGCGCAGTGGGCGCGACGGACGCGGGCGCGGTCGCGGTGGGCGTCGCAGCGCGCGCCGATTCGCTCCGCGTTACGCGCGCTTGGCCGCCTTCTTGCGGTCGGTGGCCGAGAGCAGGCGCTTGCGCAGGCGAATGGACTGGGGCGTCACCTCCACCAGCTCATCGTCCTCGATGTATTCGAGCGCCTCTTCCAACGTGAAGGTGATGGGCGGCGTGAGCTGGATGGCCTTGTCGGCGGTGCTCGAACGCTGGTTGCCCAGGTTCTTCGTCTTCTCGACGTTCACCACCATGTCGCCTTCCTTGGCAGACTCGCCCACGATCATGCCCTCATAGCACTCGTCGCCCGGCGACACGAACAGCCGCCCGCGCTCCTGCAGCGTGTCGAGCGCGTAGGCCACCGCCTTGCCGGTTGACATGGCGATCATGCCGCCGTTCTTGCGGCCGGCCATCTCGCCGGAATAGGGCCCGTACTCCTTGAAGTGGTGGAACAGCACGGCCTCGCCGTGACTCACGTTGAGCACGCGGGTCTTGAGGCCCATGGTGCCGCGCGAGGGGATGCGGAAGGTGAGGTGCGTCATCGTCTCGTCCGACGCCATGTCCTCCATGATGCCGCCGGCCGTGCCCATCACCTCGATGACCTTGCCCGCGTACTCGCTGGGCACGTCCACCGTGGCCTCCTCGATGGGCTCGAGGCGGCTGCCGTCCTCGGCCTTCTTGTACACTACGCGCGGGCGGCCCACCTGGAATTCAAAGCCCTCGCGGCGCATCGTCTCCATGAGCACCGACAGGTGCAGCACGCCGCGGCCGGCCACCTCGATGCCGCTCTTGTCCTCAAGCTCGTTGATGCGCATGGAGATGTTGCTCTCCTTCTCGCGCAGCAGGCGCTCCTTCAGCTGGCGGCCGCCGACGATATCTCCCTCGCGGCCCACGAGCGGACTCGTGGAAGCCTCGAACACGATGGCCATGGTGGGCTCCTCCACCGCGATGGCCGACAGCTCCACCGGGTTCTCCGGACTGGTGAGGATGTCGCCGATATCCGCGTCCTCGATGCCGATGACAGCCACGATATCGCCCGCATGCGCCTCGGGCACCTCCACCTTGCCGAGGTTCTCGAAGGTGTACACCTTGCGGATCTGGGCGGTGCGCTCGGTGCCGTCGGCCTTCACCACCAGCACGGTCTCCTTCTCGTGGAGCGTGCCGCTATGCAGGCGGCCCACACCGATGCGGCCCTCGTAGCTGGAGTGGTCGACCGTGCACACCTGCAGCGCCACCGCGCCGTCCGGGTTCACGTCCGGCGCCGGGATCTCCGCCAGGATGGTGTCGAGCAGCGGCACCATATCCATGTTGCCGTCTTCCGGGTCCTTGCGCGCATAGCCGTTGACGGCCGACGCGTACACGACGGGGAAGTCGAGCTGCTCGTCGGTGGCGCCCAGCTCCACCATCAGGTCGAATACCTTGTCAACCGCGCCCTCAGGGTTGGCGTTGGGCCGGTCGATCTTGTTCACCACCACCACGATGCGCAGGCCGCGCTCCAGCGCGTGCG
>CANSQW010000207.1 GCA_947649215.1 uncultured bacterium
GGGTCGCCCACACTCGCAGCCCCCGCCACCTCGGGGTCGCCCGCGCCCGCCACCCCGAGGTCGCCCACACTCGCGGCCCCCGCCACCTCGGGCTCACCCACACTCGCCCCCGCCCGCGCATCAGCGCGAATCGCGGAGCCTGCCGCCTCCGGGGGCGCCTTGAACAGCACGGCGAGCACCAGCGCGCCGAGCAGGATGACCCCGGACAGCGCAAAGGACGCCGGATACCCCAGCACGGCGCCCACCTGCGAGCCGATGGCCGGCCCCAGCGCGATGGCCACCGTGTAGGCCAGCCCCATCCAGCCCACGCCGCTACCCGTGTAGCGCTTGGGCACCACCAGCGGGACGAGCGAGATGATGATGGCCGACTTGAACGCGAAGGCGAAGCCCTGGAGCGCCAGGCACGCGCCCACAAGCGGCACCGAGCGCACGAGCGCGCACCCGAAGGCGCCAGCTGCGAAAAGCCCGCAGGACACCGTGAGCAGCGTCTTCTTGCTGAGCTTGTCGGAGATGGCCCCGCTCACCGGGCGGATGACCAGGGCCGCCGTGGCCAGCATGCCCGCCAGAAAGCCGGCGACGGGCACCGCGGCCCCCAGCTCGATGGCGTAGTTCGATATGATCGGCCGCGTCAGGAAGCCGCCCATCTGAAGCAGCGCCTCGATGAGCAGCAGCTGAACGAACCGGCGGTTCCACAGCCTCGTGGGCTCCATGGGTCCCCTCCTCGTCTCGTCGTCTCCGCCTCCCCAAGGGGAAGGCCCCCGGAATCCGGGGGCCTTCCCTCAAGCAGCTCTCGCCCGTGACAGTCCGGCCCTTACGGCAGGAAGATGGAGCACTGGGCGCCGCGCTCGGCCATCTTCGCGGCCAGCTCGTCGAGCGGCCCGTACTCGATGGCCTGCGCCAGGCAGTGCAGCACGCAGGACGGCTGCTCGCCGCGCTCGACGCGGTCGGCGCACAGGTCGCAGTAGGTGGTGGGAACCGGCACGTACTTGCCCTCCCACTTTCCGTCGAGCTTGCGCCACGGGCCCATCTCCAGAAGCTTGATGCCCCACTGCCCAAGCGGCAGATCCAGGTGGTTGCGGCAGGCGAGCTCGCAAGAGTGGCAGCCAGTGCAGTACTCGTTGTCAAACATCAGTCCATAAGCGGTCATCGTGGTACCCCCTTTCTCCTTGTCAGGCTAGTCCTCGGAACGGTAGATCTTGCAGGGCAGGGCGCCGTAGTGCGAGCCGAGGCCCAGCTTGCCGATCTCCTTCCAGGGCATGAGCGAGTTGATGGAGGACTTGCGGACGCTGAACAGCTCGGTGTCCTTGTCCTCCGGATACCACCAGCCGTGGTCGCAGCCGATGACGTTCTCCTTCACGATGGGCGTGATGTCGGCGATCATCTTGCACTTGCCCCACGGGTTCTCGATGGTCACCCAGTCGCCCTGGCCGATGCCGTGCTTGGCGGCGGTGTCGGGATGGATCTCCACCGTGGCCGCCGTGCGGATCTCGCGCAGCGAGTCGATCATGCGGTGCTCGGTGTGGAACGAGGTGGGACGGCGGGCGCCGGTCACGAAGTCCAGCGGGTACTCCTCAGTCCACTCGGGACGGGAGCGCTTGGAGAAGCGGGGCTCCTCGTAGTAGGGCAGCGGGTCCTCGCCCAGGTGGTTCTTGACGGTGCTCCACAGCTCCACGCGGCCGGTGGTCGACTTGAAGCCGGGCTGGCCGTCCAGGCGCAGCAGGCCCTTCTCGTACTGGTAGTACGGGATCTCGTAGCGGCCGTACACCCACTCGCGCAGCTTGTCGTAGGTCATCGGCTCGCCGGTCTCGGGATCGGCGGTGTAGGGGATGTTCTGGATCTTGTTGTCCAGGTAGCCGTGCTCGTCGGCCCACTTCTCGACGTCCTCAGTGCGGTCCGGGTTGATGCGGTGATCGAGGTCGAGCATGATCTGCAGGTCGGACTTGCACTCGCCCAGAGGCTCGATGCACTTGGTGAGCGCGTGGAACTGGCCGGGCTGGTTGCAGCCGTGGAAGGTGACGATGCCCTCATGCTCCAGGGCGGTGGAGACCGGCAGCACCACGTCGGCGAGCGCCTGGATGGTGGGGTTCATGAAGATGTCGGTGGCCACCACGAACTCCTTGTGGCGGCACGCCTCCATCCACTGCATCGGCTGCTGGGTAATGCAGGAGGAGATGAAGTTCGAGCTCTGGATGAAGAGGAACTCGATGGGGTACGGGATGTTGGTGCGCAGCGTGTCGAGCGTGCAGTCGGGCTGCGTGGTGTTGATGATGAAGTCCATGGCCGGGTACTGGTCGTGGCCGGCGATGGGGATGGGGTTGGTGTCCTCTTCCTCCACCAGCATGCCCACGCCCTTGCGGCCCGTGGAGCCGCCGTTCTTCATGGTCTGGCCCAGCTTGATGCCGCCGGGGTTGTCCAGGTTGCCGCAGATGGCGAAGATGCCCCAGATGGCATGGCAGATCTGCAGGGTGTTGGGGTTCTGGTCGGTCTTGAGGCCCACCGAGGCGGTGCAGGGCTTCTGGGCCAGGGCGCGCGCCGCGGCGTAGATGTCCTCGACCGGCACCTCGCAGATGTCGGCGGCCATCTCGGGGGTCATGGTCTTGCAGCGCTCGGCGTACTCGTCGAAGCCGTAGGTCCACTTCTCCACGAACTCATGGTCGTAGAGGTCCTCGTTGATGATGACCGTGTTGAGGGCCATCGCCAGGGCGGCGTCGGTGCCGGGGCGGATCTGGAAGTGGATGTCGGCGTGGCGGGCCAACCAGTTGGCGCGCGGATCGACCACGATGATCTTCATGCCGCGCTTCATCATGTCGACGGTGCTGTGGCCGAACAGGCCGTCCGGATTGGACCACAGCGGGTCGCGGCCCCAGATGAGCATGTACTTGGGCAGCACGTAGCGCGGGTCGTCGTAGCGGTCCTTGAAGCCGAAGGCGCCGTCGTACTCGACGTAGGCGCAGCCGAGCAGCCAGTCCATGGCGGTCTGGCGCGGGATGACGCAGGACCAGCCGCCGTTGGCATGGATGGCCGTGCGGCTGTGGAACACCTGGTTGCAGGTCTGGAACTGGTAGGCGGACGCCTCGCGGCCGGTGCCGGTCCACACGGACACGGTGTCAAGGCCGTACTTCTTGGTGAGCTCGAAGTACTTCTCGACGATGATGTCGTAGGCCTCGTCCCAGCTGATGCGCTCCCACTTGTCGGGCTGGCCGCGGAACTTGCGGTCGCGCTTCATGGGGTAGAGCAGGCGGTCCTCATGGTAGATGTACTCGGGAAGCGTCAGGCAGCGGATGCACAGGCGGCCGTTCGTGATGGGCTGATCGGGATCGCCCTCGACCTTGACCAGCTTGCCGTCCTTGACGAACACGCGCAGGCCGCAGCCGACGCCGTGGCACCCCGGGGGCGACCACTGGGCGGTGCGGTAGACCTTGGTGCCGTCTTCAAGCTCTTCGACGCGAGGTGTTTCGGTTACTCGGGTCAATTCACTCATATTGCGACTCCTCTCCTCTTTCTCTCATCTCCCTTGCAGATGCGCGGGTCGGGCTCCGGAAGCCGTCGGGGCGGCCGCCGGCTCGGCCCGCTCCCCCATTCTTCCCGGCCGCCAGCCCCTTGCCATCTGCTGGCAGGTATGAAACAGCGTCGGGCGCCACGCCTACGACTGAGGGTATTAGACGCCTGGTCAGACGGCGTTTCCAAAACACGGGAGCCGCCGAGGCCCCACGGCCCCGACGGCTCCGGAAGGCAGGCGCGCCCGGCACCGGGC
>CANSQW010000208.1 GCA_947649215.1 uncultured bacterium
ATAGACGCGGTGGACGGCCGCCTTGGCGTCGAGCGCGGAGAAGGCGCCCTCGCGCAGGCCGCGCGCGAACCGCGCGAGGGCCTCGTCGCCCGCGAGCACCGCCGTGCCGCGCGAGGTGGCGAAGGCCCCGGTCACCGCGTTGTCGAAGAGCGAGATCTGCTCAGGCTCCATGAGGGCCACGCCGATCACCTCGCCGGCGGCGAGCGCGCCGTCGACGAGCGCCAGGGCCTCCGCGTCGGTGACGAGGGGCTCCCACGTAAGCTTCGCCTCCGCGCGCGTGGCCTCGGCTCCCACGAGCTTGAGCACGCGGGCGAGGTGGCTCGTCAGCTGGTAGCGCCCGAAGGCCTCCTCCACCGCCTCGGCCGAGAACGCGGGGAACGCCGCCTCGGCCAGGTCGAGCGGGAAGTCGAGGTCGCGCACGATGGTGGCGATATCGCGGCTGAGGAAGGCGGCCTGCTCGTTGTCGCGCAGGTTCTCGAGCTGCTTGCCCTTGAGCTCGCCCAGGTTGTCGTAGATGCCCTGCATGGTGCCGAAGCGCTGGAGCAGCTTGGCCGCCGTCTTCGCGCCGATGCCGGGCACGCCGGGGATGTTGTCGGAGGAGTCGCCCATGAGCCCGAGGAAGTCGGGGAACTGCTCAGGCGTGACGCCGTAACGCTCCTCCACCTGCTCGGGGCCGTAGATGGCGATGTCGGTGACGCCCCTCTTCGTGGTGACGATGCGCGTGGCGGCGCTCGCCAGCTGGTAGGCGTCCTTGTCGCCGGTGACGAGCAGGGTCTCGTAGCCCAGCTCCTCGTCGCGCGCGGCGATGGTGCCCAGGATGTCGTCGCCCTCCCAGCCCTTCACCTTCACCACCGGCACGTTCATGGCGCCGAGCAGCTCCTCCATGATGGGGAACTGCACGCGCAGCTCGTCGTCCATGGGAGGGCGCTGGGCCTTGTACTGCTCGAGCGCCTCGATGCGGAAGGCCGGCTTGCCCGCGTCGAAGGCGCACACGAGCGCGTCGGGCTTGGCCATGTCGATGAACTTGAGCAGCATGGCGAGGAAGCCGAAGACGGCGTTGGTGGGCGTGCCGTCAGGCGCGTTCATCGTGGGGGGCACGGCATGGTAGGCGCGGTGCATGAGCGAGTTTCCGTCGATGACGGCGATCTTCTTCGTCATGGGGATCCTAACGTATCGCGGGCGTTCGGGCGTCCAGTATAGCGCCCCGCCCGCCCCGGCTGCCCCCACGCGCGAAAACGCCCGCGGGAAAACCTTCCCGCGGGCGGGTGCGTCGCGTGACGTGAGACGAGCTA
This sequence comes from uncultured bacterium, assembly GCA_947649215.1. GTDB lineage: Bacteria > Actinomycetota > Coriobacteriia > Coriobacteriales > Eggerthellaceae > Enterorhabdus. The sequence continues at coordinate 1,293 of CANSQW010000208.1, forward strand.
GGCGCTCCAGAGGTAGCCGACGCCGCGGACCGTCTCCAGGCGCTGGGCCAGGTCGGGGCCGAGCTTGGCGCGCACGCGGCGGACGTGGACGTCCACCGTGCGGCTGCCGCCGTAGTAGTCGAAGCCCCACACGCGCCGCAGCAGCGCGTCGCGCGAGTAGGTGCGCCCGGGGTGCGTCACGAGGAAGGCGAGCAGGGCGTACTCGAGGTAGGTGAGGTCGAGCGGCTCGCCGTCCACCTTCACCTGGTAGGTGGCCAGGTTCACGGTCATGGAGTCCACGACGATGAAGTCCCCCGCACCGCCCTCGTTGCCGGGCCACAGAAGCTGGCGAATGCGCGCGGCGCACTCGTCAGGCGAGGCGCCGTGCACCACGAAGTCCGCCTTCACCTGCACCGGCAGGCGGAACTCGCCGAGCTGGTCCTCCCCCACTATCACGAGCATCGCGGTCGAGCCGTCCTCGGCCAGCGCCGACTCCACCGACGCCACGTTCGCCAGCGCATCCCCGCGCGCCTCGTAGATGACCAGGTCGCGGTTGGGATGCTGGGAGAGCAGCTTCTTGAGCTGCACCGACGAGCCCGCCGCGACCTCCACGTCGAATCCCGAGAGCACCCGCTGGAACTTGTGAGCGTTATCGAGGCTGTCCGCCACGAAGATGACCGTCTTGCGCTGCATGGCTAGAGCACCGCCAGACCGCGCTCGAGCTCCCAGGGGGTCACCGCGCGCTGGTACTCGTTCCACTCGCGGCGCTTGGCGGCCACGAGGTAGCCGTGAATGTGCTCGCCGAGCGTCTCGCGCATGAGCTCGCTCTCAGCGAGCAGCTCCACCGCCTCGCCGAGCGTCTGAGGCAGCAGGGCCACCCCGCGCTCGCGCAGCTGCTGGGTGCTCATCTGGGAGAAGTCGGCGTCGTCGACGGGAGGCGGCAGCTCAAGGCCCTCCTCGATGCCCTTGAGGCCCGCGGCCAGCATGACGGCGAAGGCCAGGTACGGGTTGGCCGCCGGATCAGGGCTGCGCAGCTCGATGCGGCACCCGGCCTCGCTGTGCGGCCGGTAGCCCGGCACGCGCACCATCGTCCCGCGGTTGCGGCGCGACCACCCCAGGCACGCCGGCCCCTCGCTGCCGGGAACGAGGCGCTTGTAGGAGTTCACGTACTGGTTGGTGACGGCGCAGAACTCCGGCGCGTAGCGCAGGATGCCGGCCAGGTAGCACTTGGCCACCTCCGAGAGGTTGCACCCGAGCGGGTCATCCGCGTCGAAGAATACGTTGACGCCGTCCAGGTCGGAGAGGCTCTGGTGCACGTGCATGGACGAGCCCGGCGCGTCAGCCATCGGCTTGGGCATGAACGAGGCGTACACCCCGTGCTTCATGGCGATCTCCTTGACCACCAGCTTGTAGGTCATCACCGCGTCGGCCATGGAGAGCGCATCGGCGTAGCGCAGGTCTATCTCGTGCTGCGAGGGGCCCACCTCGTGATGCGAGTACTCCACGGGGATGCCCATCTTCTCCAGGGTGAGCACCGTGTCGCGCCGCAGGTCGGAGGCGTAGTCAAGCGAGGTCAGGTCGAAGAACCCGCCCCGGTCGAGCACCTCGGTGGAATCGGGGCTGCGGAAGTAGTAGAACTCCAGCTCGGGCCCTACGTTGAAGACGTAGCCCATGGCGGCGGCCTTGCGCACCATGCGGTCGAGCACGTGGCGCGGGTCGCCCTCGAACGGCGCGCCGTCAGGCGTGCGGATGGAGCAGAACATGCGCGCCACGCCGTTGGCGGCCGGACGCCAGGGCAGGACCTGGAAGGTATCGGCGTCGGGGAAGGCGAGCATGTCGGACTCAAGGCCCGACGAGAAGCCCTCCACGCAGCTGCCGTCGAACCCCATGCCCACCGAGAACGCGTTCTCCAGCTCGCTCGGGATGACGGCGAAGGACTTCATGGTGCCCAGCACGTCGGTGAACCAGAAGCGCACGAAGTGCACATCCCGGCTCTTGATGGTCTTGAGCACGAAGTCTTGCTCGGGGTTCGTCACCATGGCAGTCCCTTTCCTCGGTACCGGCACCGATTATAGCCGCTGCTGTTACCGGCAGGTTTCGGGAGCGCCGAAAAGCGCCGCGCTCCCCCAAATGCCTGCCCCGGCGCGCTCGGATGCGCATTGCCCCCCAACGCGAAGCGACCCGCCGGCGGGCGGGTCGCTTTCATGCGGGGACAACGTCCCCCTTTTGCTCGGAGCAGCGGCTACTCGGCGGCGCCATCCACGGCGGCCTCGGCGGCAGCGGCCTCCTCCACCACATCGCCAGCGGTGGCAGCCTCGGCGGCCTCGGCCTCGGCGGCAGTCTCCTCGGCGCCACGCTCGGCCTCCTCGGCGCTCTCGGCGAGAGCAGCGGCCTTGGCAGCCTCGGCGGCGAAGGCGGCGGCACGCTCGGCCTTGGCAGCGGCCTTGGCCGCGCGC
>CANSQW010000209.1 GCA_947649215.1 uncultured bacterium
CCTGGGCGCTAGCGCTCCACCGGGCTGCGCCTCGCGCCGGGCGGCAGCGGCAGCGGCTTGCCGCAGCGGGCGCAGCGCGCCTCGTCGGCGGCGTTCTGGGTGCCGCAGAAGGCGCAGTAGCCCGCCGGCCTCACCCGCGCGTCGGAGGACGGCGGGCCGCACTTGCCGCAGTGGATGCACGCGAAGCACCGGGGCATGACCGGCCCCTACTCCGGGCGCCGGGCCACGAGCGCCCGCATGGGGTGGGCGAGCCCGATGACGGCCACCACGACGGCAAGCCCGATGAGCACGGGGAACACCGCGTCGAGCCCGAGGCCGGGCAGCGCCGCCATGGACGCGGAGAACACGTAGGGCGCCAAGAACGGCCCCAGGTTCATCATGGACGTCATGACGCCGCTGACGAAGGGCACGCGATCGGGCGGCGCGATGTTGCCCGCGGCGTTCTGGGCCGCCGTGAAGAAGGCCGATCCGGCGAACCCGAGGACGAACACGCCCAGGGCGTAGACGAGCGGGCTCTCGGCCAGGAGGCACGGGACGATGCCCGCGGCGATGAGCAGGGCCGCCACGCCGAACAGGCGCCCCCTGAACCGGCGGATGAGCGCGGGGAACAGCAGCCCGCACAGGATGGTCCCGATGCCGCAGCAGTTGATGACGAGGGCCGCCTCGCCCGGGCCGGCCAGCCCGCGCCAGTCGAGCACCGACGACGTGACCACCTGCACGGTGACGACGCACGTCCACCCCGCCAGGGCGAACAGGGCGTAGCCGGCCACCGCCGGCGGCACCGCGCCCTTGGCTCGGGCCCCGCCCCTCGCATCGGCCCCCGCGCGCGCCGCCGGGGGCACGGCCCTCACGACGTCCTTGGCCTCGGGCATCCACGCCAGCGCCGCCGCGAGCGGCACGAGCCCGACGAGATAGGCCAGAAACGAGTAGTTCCACCCCAGCTCGGTGAGGTAGCCGGCCACCGTGGTGTAGATGATGTTGAAGACGAACTGGATGGTGATGCCCAGGCCCAGAAGCCGCGAGCGCTCCTCACCCTCGCACAAGGCGATGATGGCGGCGTTGCCCACGGGAAACATGACGCCCAGCCCCAGGCCCACGATGACGCGCGAGACGATGACGATCCCGTAGTCGGTGATGTCGGGCAGGAGGAAGGGGAAGGCGCCGCCGAAGGTCATCACCAGAATGCCCCCGATGGCGGCCCGCCTGAATCCCACGCGGGGCAGCAGGGCGCCCGACGCGACGCTGACCGGAACCGACACGATGCCGGTGATGCTGTTGGCCAGCATGATGGTGGTGATGTCCGTGCCGGCGAAGTGATGGGAGAACGCCGCGATGGACGGCGTGAGAATGGCGAACTCGCTCATGGTGCAGAACAGGGCGAGAATGCCGATGACGCTCGTCGTGCCCAGCGAGCGCGACGACGAACCACGCGCACCCACCACCCCACCTCCCGGGGGCCGGGGGAGCCGACCCCCACCCCGGCCTGGGCGGGCCGGGCACCACGCCCGGCCGGCCCCACGAGGCGGCGCGGCCACCCCGCCGCGCCGCGCTCAGCGGATGTCTAGAGCTCGAGCTCGCAGGGAGTCCACAGCACCTGCTTGGGCTTGCGGGCCAGCTCGACGGCCATCTCCTCGATGGTGCCGAAGCGGATCACGTCAGCCAGGCAGTTGTGCATGCACACCGGCTCGCGGCCGTCGCGGATACGGTCGGCGCACAGGTCGCACAGGTCGGTGGGAACGGGGATCTTGTTCCAGTTGAAGCAGCTCCCCTCGTCCTTGGTGTCGTCCTTCTGCCACGGGCCGTCGTCCATGACGCGGATTCCCCACTTCCCCACCGGGAAGTGATGATGCTCCTTGCAGCTGACCTCGCAGCTCTGGCATCCCGTGCAGAACTCGTAATCGATAAGCAGTCCGTACTGGGGCATGATCTACACCAACTTTCCGAATTTCTCGTCGAACGCGGCCATGTCCACGTCGTAGCTTTCCTTCAGGGGCACCACGTTGCAGCAGGCGCTCTTGTAGGGCGCGCCCAGGCCGAGGGCGTTGTTGTGGTGCGCGGGAACGAGGTCGTTGCAGTTGGACTGCCACACGCCGAACAGGCTGGGCTCGCTGCCGTCCTGCTCGGGGAACCACCAGCCGTGATCCACCTCCACGTGGCCCTCGTGCACCGTGGGCATCACGCGGGCCTTGAACTTGGCGCTGCCGAACATGTTGGATATCTCGCACCACTGCCCGTCGGCCAGGCCGATGCGCTCGGCGTCTGCGGGGTTGATCTCGATCCTCGGGTTCGGGTCGAGCTCGCGCAGCACGGCCACCTGGCGATGCTCGGAGTGGAACGAGGAGTAGCGGCGATGGCCCGTGGACATGATGAAGGGGAACTTCTCGATGATCTCCTCATGCGGCAGGTCGCGCTCGTGCCACTTGGCGTCGAGCTCCTCGGGGACGAGCGGGTTCTTCTTGAGCTCCAGCTCATCGGCGGACTTCTCCGGGATGCGCGGGCTCAGGTCGGGCTCGTAGTAGTAGGGCAGCGGGTCCATGCCGTTTTGGGCAAAGGCGGACGACCACAGCTCCACACGGCCCGTCGGGGTGAGGAAGCCGGGCTGGCCGTCGGGGCGCAGCTTGCCGGTCTCGTACTTCTTGTAGTACACCTTGCGCTTGAACTTGACCAGCTCGCGCACCTCGTTGAACGAGTGGCGGCCTTCCAGGCGGTTCTTCTCCAGGTAGTCGTGATAGTCCGGGTACTTCTCGTGGGCGAAGCAGGCCTTGGGGTCGTCGGGGAACATCGCGGCCATGCGCTCGGCCAGCAGGCAGTAGATCTCCAGGTCGGACTTGGCCTCGCCCACGGTGATGGCCTTGTTGCCGCAGCCGGTGGTGATGGACGCCGCGCCGTAGTGGGTGCGGTTCACGCCGTCATGCTCAGCCACGGTGGAAAGCGGCAGGAACACGTCGCACACGGCCTGGATGGTGGGCGTGATGAAGCAGTCGGTGCCGAAGGCGAAGTCGATGGAGCGCTGGAAGGCGGCGTGCCAGCGGGTGGGCTCGGCGGAGTTGGTGGGCGCGAGCAGGTTGGTGTTGGCGATCCACGCCATGCGGATGGGGTACGGCTCGTCGGTCTCCAGCGTGTCGAGCATGCAGTCGGCCTGCGCACCGGTGATCTGGTTGCAGTAGAGCGGGTACTTGTCCATGCCGATGCACTTGTCGCGTTCCTCGTCGGTCATCTGGTACCAGCCCTCGGTGATGAAGGCGCGGGTGTCGGTGTTGTGAGCCGACTGGCCGGCGGCCGCGGCACCCGTGAGGTCCTCGGGCATAGACAGGTCAGCCACGATGTTGCCGCCTGGCACGTCCAGGTTGCCGCACAGGCAGATCATGGCGAGCACGCACTGGCCGGCCTGCATGCCGTTGGTGTTCTGGTCGAAGGCCAGGCCCCAGGCGATGGAAGCGGGATGCGCGGCGGCGTACATGCGAGCCACCGTGTAGATGTCCTCCACGGGAACCTCGCAGATGCGGGCCGCGTCCTCGGGCTTCATGTAGGCCACGCGCTCGGCGAACTCGTCGAAGCCGTAGGTCCACTTCTCTGCGAACTCGTGGTCGTAGAGGTCCTCGGAGATGATGATGTTGCACATCGCCATGGCGAGCGCCGCATCGGTGCCGTTGCGCAGGCGCAGCTGCAGGACGGAGCGGGTGGCCAGCCAGTTGA
>CANSQW010000210.1 GCA_947649215.1 uncultured bacterium
GGACTGGGGGCGCGGCGCGACGGGGCGCCGCCCCGGGAGGCGGGGGCGGGACGAGACGAGGAGCGCGGCATGGGCACCCGGCGGGGGCCCGCGGCGGGCCTACTCGAACCCGAGGAAGCGGACTTCCGGCGTGAGCTGGATGCCATGGGCCTTCTCCACCCTCTCCTGGATGAGCTCGATGAGGTCGCGCACGTCTCGGGCCGTGGCGTCGCCCGTGTTCACGATGAAGTTGGCGTGGGTCGGCGACACCTGGGCGCCGCCGACGCGCTCGCCCTTGAGGCCGAGCCCCTCGATGAGGGCCGCGGCCGAGGCGCCCTCCGGGTTGCGGAATACGCTGCCGCAGGACGGGTCGTTGAGCGGCTGGCTCTTCTTGCGCTTGGCCAGGTTGGCCTCCATCTTGCCGCGGATGTAGAACGGGTCGGCCTTGGCGGCGGAGAGCTCGCACTCCACCACCACCTCGCCAGCCGGCAGCGAGCAGGAGCGGTAGGACCACTCCACCTCGTCGCCGGCCCGGCGCACGAGGCCGCGGCCGGGGGCGAGCGTGGTCACGGACACCACGCGGCTGCCGATCCACTCGTCGCGCGAGCCGGCGTTCATGGCGATGGCGCCGCCCACGGTGCCCGGGGTGCCCACGGCGAACTCGAAGCCCGCGAGCGAGCGCTGGAAGGCCTCCTGCACCACGGCCGAGAGCATGACGCCGGCCCCCGCGTAGAAGCGGCCGGCCTCCTCGTCGGCGCGCAGGGTGCGGAAGTCGCGGCCGAGCGAGATGACGACGCCGGGGAAGCCCTCGTCGGCTACGAGCAGGTTGGAGCCGCGGCCGGCCACCACCCAGGGGACGCCCTGCTCCTCGCAGACGGCCACGAGGCGCGTGAGCGCGCACAGGGAGCCCACGCGCACGAAGAAGCGCGCCGGGCCGCCGAGGCGGTAGGTGGTATGGCGCGCCATGGGCTCGCGGGGATAGACGTCGCCGTCGAAGGCGTCGTCGACGAGGAGCGCCTGGAGCGGCGTGGCGTGACGGGCGGACATGGCGACGGGCTCCTAGCGGCGGCGCAGCTCGTCGACGAGCTGGGGGCCGATGGCGGTCACGTCGCCGGCGCCCATGGTGATGACCAGATCGCCCTCTGCCACAGCGTCGATGAGCGCGGGCACCACGTCCACGCGGCGCGGCACGAAGGCCGCCTGCGGGTGGCCCTCATGCTCGAGCACCACGTTGAGGAACGTCTTGCCGTTGACGCCGGGGACCGGCGCCTCGCCGGCGGGGTACACGTCCATGAACACCACGTTGTTCGCCTCGTCGAAGGCGGCGCCGAACTCGTCCTTGAGCACCTCGGTGAACAGGGGCGCCCGCGAGTAGCGGTGCGGCTGGAACAGGACGTGGACGCGGTTGAAGTCAAGCGCCTTGGCGGCGGCGATGGTGGCGGCTATCTCGGTGGGATGGTGGGCGTAGTCGTCCACCACGGTGACGCCGGCGGCCTCCCCCACCAAGTCGAAGCGGCGGCGCACGCCGGCGAACTCGCCGAGCGCGGCGGCGGCGGCCTCCACGTCGAGCCCGAGGGCGTCGGCGAGCGTGAGCACGCCGGCGGCGTTGGCCACGTTGTGCCGGCCCGGGTTCTGCTTGACCGAGCCCGACACGACGCGCCCGCCGGGCAGCTGGAGGACGAACGAGGAGCCCACCCCGTGCGGGGCGGCCTTGACGACGCGGGCATCGCAGCCCTCGCCGAAGCCGTAGGTGACCACGCGCCGGCCCGTCGAGCGCGCCACCTCCACGAGCGCGGCGTCATCACCGCAGACCACGGCCACGCCGTCGTCGGGAACCGAGGCGATGAAGGCGCGGAAGTTCTCGTAGATGTCGTCGAGGTCGGCGTAGTGGTCGAGGTGATCGGCCTCGATGTTGGTGACGATGACCGCCTGGGGCGCCAGGTAGGTGAAGGACTTGTCGCTCTCGTCGGCCTCCACCACGTACCAGGGCCCGCGCCCCGAGTGGGCGTTGGTGCCGAAGGCGCGCACGATCCCGCCGATGAGGAACGTCGGGTCCTCCCCCATCGCCTCGAGGGTGCTCGCGAGCATGGAGGACGTGGTGGTCTTGCCGTGGGTGCCTGCGACGGCGAGGGTCTTGAGGTCGCGCCCGAGGTGGGCGAGCATCTGGGCGCGGTGCACGATGGGAAGCCCCCGGCGCTGCGCCTCGATGAGCTCGGGGTTGTTCTCCAGGATGGCGGTGGACACCACGACCACCGGGTCGTCCGCGGGGATGTTGGCCGCGTCCTGGCCGATGGACACCGCGATGCCCTGGGAGGCGAGCTGCTTGGTGTAGCGGCTCTCCTTCAGGTCCGAGCCGGTGACGGCGATGCCCTGGTCATGGGCGACGCTCGCGATGCCGCTCATGCCGACGCCGCCGATGCCGATGAAGTGCAGCGACGCGATGTCCCGTGGGTCCATGGATCCCTCTTCCGTAGATGGTTCCGACAATCGGGCTATTGTACCCCAGCGCTGCGGGGGGCCGCTGCGGCTAACACAACATCTGCCAATTTGGCCGCGGCGTCGGCGGTTCCCTGGGCGCGGGCGGCCTCGGCCATCGAGGCGCGCAGCGCCGCGTCGTCGAGCAGGCGGCGCACCTGGGCGCGGAAGGCCTCGGTGCCCACCTCGGCGTCGGCCATCATGAGGGCGCAGCCGGCGTCCACGTAGGCGCGGGCGTTGGTGGTCTGATGATCGGCCGTGGCGTGGGGGAAGGGCACGAGCAGCGCCGGGATGGCGCGGGCGGATATCTCGGCGAGGGAGGTGGCGCCGGCGCGCGAGACGATGACGTCGGCGGCGGCGAGGGTCTCTCCCATGCGATCCTGATAGCCCATCACCTGCCAGCGCTCCTCCTCCGCGGGCGAGAGCGCGAGCGCGTCGCGCACGGCGTCGAGCTCCTTGGGGCCGGTGATGTGGACGACGCGCACGTCGTCGCGGGCGAGCAGCTCGTCGCGCATCTGGGCGATGCCCTCGTTGAGGTGGCGCGCGCCGAGGCTGCCGCCGAAGACGAGCAGCATGAGGGCGTCGTCGGGCACGTCGAGCATGACGCGCCCCTCAGCGCGGCTCGAGGCGATGACCGAGCGGCGCACGGGGTTGCCCGTCACGTGGACGCGGGACGCCTCGATGCCGGCCGGGACCGACTGGGCGTAGGTGACGCACACGGCGCCGGCGCGCTTGGCCAGGTACTTGTTGGCCATGCCCATGACCGAGTTCTGCTCGTGGACCACCACGGGCACGCCGAGGGACTCGGCCGCCCGGGCCACGGGGATGGACACGTAGCCGCCGAAGCCCACCACCACGTCGGGCCGCTCGGCGGCGAACCAGCGCTTGGCCTCGCGGGTGGACTTGGCGATCTTGGAGACGCCCTTGACGAGCGAGGCGGGGCGCGCCCGGTCGAAGCCGGCGGCCTCGAAGGCGCGGAAGGGCAGACCGGCCTGGGGCACGAGGCGGGCCTCCACGCCCTGGGGCGTGCCGGCGAAGACGACGTCGCAGCCGCGATCGGCCAGCACCTCGGCCAGGGCGAGGGCGGGGTTGATGTGGCCGGCGGTTCCGCCGCCGGAGAGGATGACGCGCATGGCCTTACCTCCTTGGAGCGCGCGACGCGGGCCGCGCGAGGTCGAGGGAGACGCCCGCGGCGCGGCGGTCGGG
>CANSQW010000211.1 GCA_947649215.1 uncultured bacterium
GGGCTCGGAGATGTGTATAAGAGACAGCTACCCAACCGTCCGGGGAGGCCCTCGCGAAGCCCAGCCGTCGGCATAGGCCCAGGTCAGCCGATTCGCCCTTCGTCAGGTTCCGCCCGATCCAGCGTAAAACGTAGCGAAAATGGCCAGAATTCCGCCAGGGCACCCCCCCGTCGCCCCGCACGGCGCGCATCCGCCCCGCAAAGCGCGGCGAATCGGCCAGCGCCCTAGGCGAGGGCGGCGTACTCCTCGTCGGTGACGGGCTCGAGCCATTCGCTGGACGCGGCCTCCCCCGGCACCTCCACGGCCAGGTGCGAGAACCAGCTGTCCGGCGCGGCGCCATGCCAGTGCTTGACGCCGACGGGGATGTTCACGCAGTCGCCGGGGCGCATCTCCACGGCCGGCTCACCCTCGAACTGACAGTAGCCGCGGCCGCCCACGCAGATGAGGATCTGGCCGCCGCCCGCCTTCGCGTGGTGGACGTGCCAGTTGTTGCGGCATCCCGGCTCGAAGGTGACGTTGGCGATGAACACCTGGTCGGCGGACACGGGCGCCAGGAAGCTGCGGCCCGAGAAGTACTGGGCGTAGGCGTCGTTGGGCGCCCCTAGCGGGAAACAGGTGGTGGCGGCGTAGGCTGCGGCGTCGGCAGAGGGGTTCTGGGTCATGGTAGCCTCCTGGCTCTCGAGGTGACTCTCGGGGGCGCGAAGCCCCGCGGAGACGATAAGACTTAGACCTAACTCAAAGTCAAGAGGCGCCCCGCGCTGCAGCGAGACGCCTCATCGAGCGGCCAAGCCCTATTCTGTCGCCCGCGCCTACGAGTGCTTGTGGATGCCGCCGTCCACCATGTAGGACTGTCCGGTGAAGTAGGAGCCCTCATCGCTGGCGAGGAACACGATGAGCGGGGCGCAGTCCTCCTCGGTGGTGCCGATGCGGCCGAGCGGCGTCTTCGACTCCAGGCTCTTCAGGGCCGCCGGCTGGGTCTCGCGGAAGAAGTCCGTGGCGATGATGGGCAGGAACACGTTGGCCGTGATGCCATGCTGGCCCCACTCGCTGGCCGCCGTGCGTGTGATGGCGCGGATGGCCTCCTTGGCCATGCCGTAGGCGCCGAAGCCCGCGTTGCCGTCGTAACCGGCCGCCGAGGCGGTGTTGATAATACGGCCGTGGCCGCTCTCCTTCAGGTAGGGGAAGCACTCCTTCATGAACAGGAGCGTGGCGAGCGCCCCGCTCTCGAAGGCCTCCAGCGCGTAGGCCTCGTCGATGGCGTTGATCTCGCGGTACTGCATGGCGCCCTGGGCGCAGTTCACGAGGATGTCGATGCCGCCGAAGCGCTCGGCGCACTGGGCCACCACGTTGCGAATCTGGTCGACGTCGGTCACGTCGCAGGCCACCGGCAGCACCTCGCCGCCGAAGGCCTCCACCTCGGCCCGGAGCTCTTCGAGCTTCTCCAGGCGCCGGGCGCAGGCGCAGATCCTCGCGCCGTTCTGGGCGAGCACCTTGGCCACGCCGCGCCCCACTCCCGAGCTCGCGCCGGTGACGATGGCCACGCGTCCCTCAAGCTTCTTCATCCTTTGACTCCCCTCTGATCGCGACTCACCGTTGCCCGCAGCTGACCGGCGCGGCGCCTTGCGCGTCTCCGCAGGCCAGGCGGCGGCACCAGTATAGGCCAGCGGCACGCTGCCGCCGACGCGACCGCCAGCGCGGCCGGGCGCCGGCACGAGGGGGACGGGGTGCGGAGGGGCCGGACGCGGGATCCCGACCGAAGCCGAGGCCATCGGGGGCAGCCGCCCGCGCGAGGCGCCCGCCCGCCTTCGCCGCTTCCTCCTTACTGATACTTGTAGAAGCCCTCGCCGGCGTTGACGCCGGTCTTGCCCTCGTCGATGCGCTGCTTGAGCAACGCGGCGATGCGCGCGGCGGTGCTGCCGGGCTCCTGGGCGGCGGGACTGGCGGCCACGATGTTGTAGGCCGTCGTGAGCCCCACGATGTCGAGGATGCGGAAGGGGCCGAGCGGCGCGCCGGTGCCGAGCATCCACGCCTTGTCGATGGTCTCCACATCGGCCACGTCGTTGGCCCAGAGCGCCTCGGCAGCGCTGAGGAACGGCACGAGCATGCTGTTGAGCAGGTAGCCCGGCTGCTCCTTCTTAAGCTCGAGCGGGATCATGCCGATGGCACGGGCGAAGGCGACGACGGACTGGTAGGACGCCGCGCTGGTCTCGGCCGTGCCCATGACCTCGGCGGTGTTGTTCTTCCAGATGTTGTTGGCGAAGTGCAGCGCGAGGAACCGGTCGGGGCGGCCGGTGAAGCCCATCATGGCGCTCGGCAGCAGGGTGGACGAGTTGGTGCAGAGGATGGCAGGCTCGGGCAGCAGATCGGCGATGGACGAGTAGAAGGCCTCCTTCTCGTCGATGACCTCGGCGATGGCCTCGATGACCAGGTCGGAGCCGGCGAAGGCCCGCTCGCGGTCGGTGGTGAGGACGATGCCGTCGCAGGCGGCGTCCACCCGGGCGATGAGCGCGTCTATCTGATCGGCCGGCACGTCGGGCGAGTCGGTGAGGCCGCGGCAGAACGCGGACGGGTCGGTCTTGAGGGCCTCGAGGGTCTGCCGGTAGATGCCGCGCAGGCGCTCGAGCTTGGGGCGGGTACGCTCGATGGAGCCCTCGCTGCGCAGCCACAGGGTGACGGCGAAGCCCTTGTAGGCGCTCTGCAGCGCGATCTGGCTGCCGAGGACGCCGCCTCCGGCGACGGTGACGTTGCGGATGTCCATGGGGTGCCTCCTTCGGGTTGGCGGGAGTGGCGCGGGACGAGGCGTCGCGCGCCGGCGCGGGCGCAGGGCGCGACGGGCGGCCTCCCGGCGGGCGGTTGGGCGCCATTCTACGGCCCGCGGCGAGCGAGCGCGGGGCAACCGCCGAACTGCTGCCGTCCCGTCATGCGCTGGATATTGGGCACGCTGACGCGGATCGAAGCGATTCGCATCCGATTTCGCGAGCCATCCGAGGACCGGTCGCGCCCCGTGCGCGGTTACGGCAGCGTTTCCCCAGGTCGCGATCTTCCCCTCGCAGGATGTCGCCGCGTAACCGCCAAAAAGGAGACCCCCGCGCCTCGGACAGCTCGCGAAATCGGATGCGAGCGCGCGCCCGCGCGCGTCGAGCCCTACAATGGGCATGCGCACGTGACGCGCGAGACGAGACGAGGAGGCCCATGGGCGCAGTTGACCCCATACCCGGCGAGGCGTGGCGCGAGACGTGGCCGGCGACGCCGGACGCCCCGGGCGGCGTGCGGTTCCTCGCGTTCAACACGGTGGCGGAGATCACGGCCTACGGGCCGGGCGACGAGGCAGACGGCGCCCTCGACGAGGCCGTGGCGCTCTGCCGCGCCTACGAGCGGCTGCTCTCGCGCACGCTCCCCCACTCCGACATCGCACGGCTCAATGATGCCGGCGGCGCGGCCGTGGAGGTGGATGCGCGCACCTTCGCCCTGCTGGAGGCGGCGCGGGAATACTGCGCGGCGAGCGAGGGCGCCTTCGACGTCACCGTGGGCCCGGCCGTGCGCCTGTGGGACTTCCACGCCGGCGTGGAGCCCGAGCCGGCGGCCTTGGCCGAGGCGGTGCGCCACGTCGACTGGCGCGCCCTCGAGCTCTGGCGCGCGGAGGCGGCGGAGACGCGGCG
>CANSQW010000212.1 GCA_947649215.1 uncultured bacterium
TGCCCTACACGGTGGCCACCGGCTCGATGGAGCCCGATCTTCCCGTGGGGAGCCTTGTTTACACCGAGCCCGTCGATCCGGTTGAGCTGCTGCCGGGGGATGTGGTGACGTTCTCGATGACGCGTCAAGACGGGGCGGCCGTCACGCACCGCGTGGTTTCCAACGACCTTGATGAACGGCAGCTGGTCACCCAGGGCGATGCCAACACCGCGCCTGATCCCGAGCCGGTTCCCTACGAGAGCGTGCGGGGCAAGGCGGTGTTTTCCGTGCCCGTGCTGGGGGTTATCGCCAGCGGGCTGTCTTCCGGCGGGGGCAAGCTGGCGTTGGCCGTCGTAGTGGTAGGCGCGCTCGTCCTGTGCTTCGCCGCCGATCGCTTTCGGTAGCGCGTCTTCGCTGGCCGTGCCAGAGGGTCACACCAAATGTCACTCCCACCGGAGGGTGGGTGTCAGAGGGTCACACCAAATGTCACTCCGCCGCGTGTCAGAGCGTACCAGAGGGTGAGCGTGCTAGAGGGTCACGCCAAATGTCACTCCGCCCACCAGCGCCAGTGCCAGAGGGTCACGCCAAATGTCACTCCGCCTGGCTCAGTTTCGCTTAGGTGTCAGAGGGTCACACCAAATGTCACCCTGTCGGGCGCGGTTTGATCACATGGGCCACGCCAAACGGTACTCCCACGGGCTCAGTTTCGCTTGAAAAAGAATGCGGCCCCGGTCGAAGAGGGGTGCTTCGCCGGGGCCCAGGAGGGGGATGATACGACGCCTTGGGCGTCGCACGCTGCTTTTGGAAAAGCAGGGCTCGCTGACGAGGAGGGGTGCCTTTTCAGCGGCCGGGAATTATTATAGAGAACCCCCTCGTTTCGAAGCGCCTCCCGCGTTCCTCCAGAACGGAACGGCATGTTTTACACGGTGAACCGCACTTGCTCAAAGGCCCCTCGCCGCTAACCCGCTTCCACCCGCCGTTCGCCCTCGCTCAAACAACACGCATCCGGGAGTGTCCATCCCTTTGGGCCGGTGTGCGCCCCGGTTGGAGCGGGCGTAAGTGCATGATGGCGCGGAGCGCGCGATGCGGCCGCGGGCGTGGCGGCGGCGCGGTGATGAGGGGCACGTGGTGGCGATGCGGCTGCGCGTAGAGCCGGAGGCCCGTTTGTCGGTGTGTTTCGGATGTGCCGTGGTTTTGCATACGAATGTTTCACGTGAAACATTCGTGCGTCGGTGCCTTGCGATCCGGTTTTCGTGCTCCGAGGTGTCAGTGTTTGGCTGGTCCCGCTTCGTGTGTGGCTGCTCTGGGGTACGTCGGTATCCCTCGGGGACATGATGCAGAGTATCTCCCGAAGCATAGCGACAGGGGTATAAGTAGCGCGTAACCATGTGCGATCGCGGCATGCGGCTGCGCGCAATAGAGGCGTGATCGCAGTCATGCTGGTGGCAGGGGCAGAACCTGACGTGGTGCGGCGACACGGCTGCGGTGCAGTTGTGGATGTGACGTACGATCGCGATGGGGCTGCGTGGCGCGGCGCGATGCGAATCAGTGTGTCGCGCGTGCGCGATAGCCACGACGAGTGTGTGAGACGCACGAGTGCGGCGAGGCTGAGGCGCGCGTGGGGTGGCATGGTTGCGGATGCGGCTGCGGAAGTGGTGGCGGCATGTGGTGGCGATGCAGCTGCACGGTGATGCGGGGCATGTGGCGGTGCGTGGTGGCGGTGCGGTGATGCGGGGACATGGTGGTGATGCGGCTGCCGTACCCCTTTGGCGCGTATCGTGGCGTGCTCGCCGTCTGTGGCGTCCTTTTTCAGCGCGTTTGCCGTAGTTGGGCGCACGAATGTTTCACGTGAAACATTCGTGCGTCGGTGCTTCGCGATCCGGCTTTCGCGTGCTGCACCTCGTTCGCCGCCGGCGCTTCGCTGTCCCCCCGCTTTGCGCGTGCTCGCACTGGGCGTGCCGATGCTCGGCGGGAGGACGACCGTGACGGTGGGGCGAGCGTGGTACGCGGGGCGCGAGCGCGCCGGTGCGCTCGCGTGGGCAGCGCGCGATGGCGCGGGGTGCGCTCGACGATGGCCAGCCTATGCGTACCAGCCAATCGTCCTCTTGCGGTGGCGGCGTAGCGGCGTGGCGGTGTGGCGGTGCGGCTGGTCAGGCCCCCATCCTTTCTTCTGGTCGTCCCCTTTCCCGCCCGGATAGACCTCGTCGCAGTGATTGGCCGGATCCCATCCCTTCCGGCTACTCCTTTTTCCTCGCCTCGCGCTTCGTTGGGGTTAGTTGCTCTCGGCGGCGCGTCAGCGGCATGCCGGCGGCGCGCTCCCTCGCCGGCGGCGCCTTCCGCTCGTTTCGTGCTTCGCTTGGGCTGGCCGCTTCCCGCGGGGCATTGGTCGCATGCTCGGCGCTCCCCTCCGCGTGGGTTCGACCGGGGCGCACGGATGTTTCACGTGAAACATTGGTATGGATTTGACCATTGGGCTGCGACGGAGGAGAGCCCGGCAGGAAAAACGCCGATTTTCGGCAAGAAAAGCCGGGTCTGCAACACGATTCGGCGTTCTCCGAGCGTTCTATGAGCTGTTGCCGGCGCTGGCGGCCGCTGGCGCTTTCTGTGACCTGGGAAAATGCGCAGGGGAAAACGCGGCGCGCTACGATGGACCTTGCAGAACCGGCTTTTCTTGCCAAAAATACGCGCGTAGGGTGCCCGGGCGGGTGGGCGGAGCCTTGCCTGCTGCCGTCTCGTCCCATGCGCTATCATAGAGCGCACGAAACGGTCGAAGGGAATCTCATGCCTGACATCCAACTGCGCTTCCACAAAGACATGCTGGTGCTTTCTGCGCCTGTTTCCGCCGCTCTGCGGCGCGCGGGGCTCGACACGGTGCGCGATCTGGAGTTCACCCTGCTCTTCGAGCCTGACGTGGTTGAGGAGGCCTATCGCCTGGAGTCCATCGCCGGCGCTCAGTGCCTGGTGGCTGCCACGGGAGGCGTCACGCCGGCGCGCCTGGCCGCCGTCTCCATGGACGGGCGCGGGGCGGACGTGGTGGAGGCCGCCCTTGAGACGCTGCGCCCCTTCCGTCCCCAGCACGTGCTGGCGTCCCTTGAACCGTGCGGCCTGCCGCTTGACAAGTCGTCGAAGGCGTCGATGACCGAGAATCGCGATCAGTACGCCCGCGCGGCGCGCTTGTTCGCCGGCAAGGAGCTGGATGGCTTTCTGCTGGAGGGCTTCGCGAGCTGCGCGGATCTGATGTGCGCCCTGGCGGGGCTGCGGAAGGTGACGGATGCTCCCGTCCTGGCGTCAGTGGACGTGGATGGCAAAGGCGTGCTGGCCAATGGCCGCGATACCCTGGAGGAGGCCTGCGCCGTCATGGCTGACTTCGAGGCCTCTGCAGCTGGATTCGCGACCGCTGCCGGCCAGGAGGAGGCCTGCGCCCTGGCGCGCCGGGCTGCTGCGGCCTGCGATCTGCCGCTGGTGGCGTCGCTCGTCGTGAGGCGTCGCGATGCGCGCCAGCAGGGTTCCGCGGCGGAGAATCCCTACTACTGCCCTGATGCCCTGGTGGCGGCCGCCGATGCCCTGCGCGCAGCGGGCGTGCAGTTCCTGCGGGCCGTGGGCGACGCCACGCCGGCCTACACGGGCGCCCTTGCTGCCACGACGGCCGGCCTGGACGTGGC
>CANSQW010000213.1 GCA_947649215.1 uncultured bacterium
GCCCAGCTGGGCAGGGCGTCCCTACGGGACGACCTGGCCGCTTGCGATCACGCGGCCCGGGCTGCCGCGGGAGGGGCGAACCACCCCCCAGCCAGTCGCCCCCCCCATCAGCCCAGGCGACCCGCTCCCCGCCATCCGCCCCACCCAGCCGACCACCCGCTCCCCGCCAGCCCCGGCCACCCGCCCTGCTCGCGTCCGAATCGCCCGCTCCCCGGGCGCGCGATCGTCGCGACCTCCGGCCCGGACGCCCTCTGGCGAGGTGGGCGCCATCCTCCGCTCACGGCCGCCTTTATGGCGCTTCCGTCGAAAAACGGACATGGTTAGCACTCGTCAGCGTCGGCTGCTAGAATACTTCCTCGTGGATGGGAGAGAACGCCCGGAGGAAAGGAGGCCCCATGCTCTCGGATCGTCGCCAACGCGTGCTGAGCGCGCTCATCGAGGAGTACGTGGCCCGCGCGCTGCCCGTGGGGTCGCGCACCCTTACCGAGCGCTACGCCCTCGGCGTGAGCCCCGCCACCGTGCGCAACGACCTCTCGGCGCTCGAGGACGCCGGCTACATCACCCAGCCGCATACCTCTGCCGGACGCGTTCCCACCGATGCGGGCTACCGCGCCTTCGTCGACGACCTGCTCTCCGGCGGCCTGGCCTGGGATGAGGCGCCGCACCAGGACGTGGTCGACCAGCTGCGTGCCACCGCCACCGAGCTCGATGCGCTCATGGAGCAGACCTCGGCGGCGCTCGCGCGGCTTACCGACTGCCTGTCGGTGGTGGTGGCCCCCTCGCTCATGGCTGCGCGCATCCGCCAGGTGTCGCTCGTGTCGCTCTCCGACCATCGCGCGCTCGTCGTGCTCGTGGCCGAGGACGGCCAGGTGGCCAACCGCCAGGTGTCCTTCGCCGACGCGGTCGCGCCCGAGGCGCTCGCCCGCATCCAGGAGCTGCTGAACCGCCTGCTCGCCGGCCGCTCGCTCGCCGAGGCGCGCGCCGCTGCCTACGAGGCGGTGCCCGAGGCGCTCGCCGATCCGCTCGTGCGCCTGGTGCTCGAGGAGGTGGCGGCCTGCGTCCAGGAGTCAGGCCTTGGGCGCGCGCACCGCGTGGGCGTGAGCTCGCTTTTGCGCAAGCCGGAGTTCGCCCAGGCCCAGGCCCTCGCGCCCATCATGTCGGCGCTCGAGGACGATACGGTGCTCCTCCACGTGTTCGACGACGCCCTCGACGGCTCGTGCGCGCCCTGCGCGGTGCGCATCGGGCGGGAGAACGGCGCGGAGGCGCTTGCGGGCGTGTCGGTGGTGGCCAGCCCCTACGGCTGGGGCGACGGCGCCGGGGTGGTGGCCGTCATCGGCCCCACCCGCATGGACTACAGCTTGGTTATCCGCGCGGTTCGCGCCGCGCAGCGCGCTCTCTCGGACGAGTAGCCGCGCGACCTACGAGGAAAGGAAAGGCCGGTCCTATGGCCAAGGATTTGTACGAGATTCTCGGCGTCAGCCGTGACGCGTCGGAGAGCGACATCAAGAAGGCGTTCCGCCACAAGGCGCGCGAGCTGCATCCCGACGTGAACAAGGCCCCGGATGCCGAGGACCAGTTCAAGGAGCTCAACGAGGCCTACGACGTGCTCTCCGATGCGCAGAAGCGCGCCCAGTACGACCGCTTCGGCACCATCCCGGGTGCCGCCTCGGCGGGCGCGAGCGGCTACGGCGGCGGCTATGTGGACCTGGAGGATCTGTTCGGCGCCGGCTTCGGCGGCATGGGCGATATCTTCTCCACCTTCTTCGGAGGCGCGGCCGGCGGCGGGCGCCAGGTGCGCAAGAACGGCCGCGACATGGGCGTGGGCCTGCGGCTCACCTTGGACGAGGTGGCAGCCGGCGTGAAGAAGGAGATCGTCTACGACCGCCTGGCGCCGTGTCCCGACTGCGACGGCACGGGGCTCGGGCCTGACGGCGAGGAAGTCACCTGCCCCGAGTGCAACGGCCAGGGCCGCGTGGTCACCGTGCAGCGCACCTTCCTCGGTGACATGCAGTCGGCCACCACCTGCCCCCGCTGCCACGGCATGGGCACCGTCATCGAGAACCCGTGCCCCGAGTGCGAGGGCCAGGGCCGCGTGCCCGATCGCCAGCGCGTCACCGTGGAGGTGCCCGCCGGCATCCGCGACGGCCAGCAGCTGCGGGTGAGCGAGTTCGGTGAGGCCGGCATCCAAGGCGCGCCGGCGGGCGACCTCATCGTCACCTGCCGCATCCAGCCCCACGAGTTCTTCGAGCGCGACGGGGACGACCTGCACGCCCGCGTGTCGGTGCCCATGGTCCAGGCGGCGCTCGGCGCCGAGGTGGAGATCGACGGCATCATGGAGGACGAGAAGGTGGAGGTGCGCATCCCCGAGGGGTGCCAAGCCGGCCAGGTCATCCGCGTGAAGGGCCACGGCATGCCGCGCCTGCGCAGCGACGCGCGCGGCGACCTGTTCGCCCATGTGGACGTCGTCATCCCCAAGAAGCTCTCCAAGCGCGAGCGCGAGCTGCTCGAGGAGCTGGCTGCCGAGATGGGGGAGGACGTGGCCGACAACCGCTCGTTCCTCCAGAAGCTGCGCGACGCCATCTAGGCCGTGCGCGCGGCGCGTGGCGATGCCGGCGAGCCGCCCTCCCAGAGGGCGAGCGCTGGGGGTGCCGCGTACCGTGCCCGCTGATCTGCGCCCCGATGCCCGCATGGCGCATCGGGGCGCTTTCGTCCCTGACCCGCCGCGGCGCCCCGCGCCGACGGCCCGCGGAAAGAAGGCCCCATGTCCCTGCACCGGTTCTTCCTTGACGACCAGGTGATCGCCGCTGAGCCCGAGGCGGTGTTCCCGCTGCGCCTGGCGGAGGACGACGCCCGCCATGCGCGCGTGCTGCGGCTTGCGCCCGGCGAGCACGTGGCCGTGGTGGACGCCGCGTCCGACTACTTCGAGTGCGAGGTGGTGCGCGCCGACGGCGGGCAGCTGGAGGTGCGCGTGGCCCGGCATCTCGATGCGCCGGAGGAGGGGCCGCAGGTGCTGCTCGTCCAGGGCCTGGCGAAGGGCGACAAGATGGACGAGGTGATCCGCCATGCCACCGAGCTCGGCGTGGCCGGATTCCTGCCGCTCGCCTGCGCGCGCAGCGTGGTGAAGCTCGATGAGAAGAAGGCGCGCTCGCGCGTGGAGCGCTGGCGGGCCGTGGCGAAGAGCGCGGCCATGCAGGCGGGCCAGCCGCGGGTGCCCGAGGTGTGCGCGCCGGCGACGCTGGCCGAGGCGGCCGCGGCGCTCGCAGGCGCGACGGCGGTGCTCGTGTGCGGGGAGGAGGCCCCGGGCACGGCGCGCCTTTCCGACGCGCTGCATGGCGCGCTCACAGAGCTGCGGATGCCCGCGGCTGATGCGCGCGTGGCCGTGGTGGTGGGGCCTGAGGGGGGTCTGGCGCCCGAGGAGGTGGACGCGTTGCTGGCGTGCAACCCGCGTGCGAGCCTGGTGAGCCTGGGGCCGTCCATCCTGCGCACGGAGACCGCCGGCGTGGTGGCCCCCGCGCTCGTGCTCTATGAGCTGGGCGCCCTGGGCGGACGGGCGGGGGACTGTCTCTTATACACATCTGACGCTGCCGACGAGCGATCTAGTGTAGA
>CANSQW010000214.1 GCA_947649215.1 uncultured bacterium
CCGGGCGCCCTCGACATCACGCCGGGGCCCCTAACGCACGGGCGCCCCCGGCGAGATGCCGAGGGCGCGCGAGTGATCTGCGGCAAAGGAGCTAGTTGAACTTGAACAGCTTCTGGGCGATGTGGTAGCCGCCCAGGCCGACGCGTCGGCCCAGGTCGGTGGGCAGGTTGGTGCCCACGTTGAGCGCGTTCGTGCGGATACGGCGGTAGAGCGAGGGGTCGGCCTCCTTCAGGTAGGCCCAGATGTCGGCCAGCTTCTGCTCGTCCTCCGGCGTGTTGCGCATGCGCAGGAACACCGAGCAGATGCACATCATCATGGACAGGTAGTTCTGCAGGTAGTGGCGCAGGCGCTTCTCGTCGATGGCCATGACGTCCACCGCGTCGATCATCTGGCGCGTCACGCGCAGCTGCTGGTCCACGCGGCCCATCATCACCGTCTCGTTGACCGACTGGTCCTCGCGGCCGATGAAGTAGCGGTACATGTCCTCGTCGAAGTAGCGCATGGTCTGCACGTGCGGCAGCGGCTCGTAGACGAAGATGTTGTCCACGTAGAAGCAGTGGCGCGGCAGCTCAAGGGCCATGTCGCGCAGAAGCTCGGTGCGGTAGATGACCGAGTGCATGAGCAGGTACTGGCTCGGGCCGAAGCGCCCCACGTCGCCCCAGCCGAACTCGCGTCCCTCGGGAAAGACGTTCTTGTAGTGCATGATGGTGCGGGCGCCCTCGTGCACCTTCTCGTAGACGTAGTTGGCGATCACCATGTCGGTGGGCTCTTTGAGCTCGGCCTGGCGGCGCAGGTAGCGCATGATGGACTCCATGGCGTCGGCGTCGAGCCAGTCGTCGGAATCCACCACCTTGAAGTAGCGCCCGCGCGCAGCGGCCAGGCCCGCGTTCACGGCCGCGCCGTGGCCGCCGTTTTCCTGGTGGATGGCGCGCACCTTGCCTGGATGCTCGCGCTCCCACTGGTCGGCCTTGGCCGGCGTGTCGTCCTTCTGGGAGCCGTCGTCGACGATGATGACCTCCACGTCGTCGCCGAGCACGACGAGCGACTCGATGCACTTGTCCATGTACTCCGCGGAGTTGTAGCAGGGAACGGCGAAGCTGATGGTCTTCATGGCGTCCTACTCTGCCTTCCCCGCGCCCTCGCCGGCCTCGGCGATGAGCTTGTCGGACAGGTCGAGCGCCAAGTCGACGATGTTGTCCATGTTGTAGTAGCGGTACTCGGCCAAGCGACCCAGCGGGTAGAAGTTGGGCAGCGACTCGGTGAGCTTGCGGTAGCGCTGGTAGTGGGCGTGGTTCTCCGGGTTGATGATGGCGTAGTAGGGCGTCTGCTCCGCCGGATCCTCATAGGCCCGCGAGTACTCCTTCATGATGGTGGTCTTGTCGGACTTCTGGCAGGTCAGGTGCTTGAACTCCGTGATGCGCGTGTAGTCCTCGGTCACCGTGTAGTTCACCGTGCCGCAGGGCAGCTTGTACTCCTGGTCGTAGGTCTCGTAGACGAAGTCCAGGCTGCGGTAGGGCAGACGGCCGAAGCGGGCCAGGAACAGCTCGTCGAGCGGACCGGTGTAGATGATGGGCCCGTCGAAGCGGCGCCCGTGCAGCTTGATGGCGGAAAGCGGCGCGTCCTCGGAGTCGTCCTCGAACTCCAGCTCGAACACGGACTCGGCCTCGGTGTTCAGGCACACCTCGATGCCGGGGAAGTCGAGCAGGTTCTCGAAGAGCACCGTGTAGCCGTCCTGCGGCATGCCCTGGTAGGTGTCCTGGAAGTAGCGGTCGTCGCGCGAGATGAACACCGGCACGCGGGCGGTCACCGACGGATCAACCTCCTCCGGCGTGAGGCCCCACTGCTTCTGGGTGTAGTAGAGGAAGACGTTCTTGTACACGAAGTCGGCGATCTCCGCCAGCTCCGGGTCGTCCTGCTCGCGCAGGGCGTTGATGGTCACCTTGCGCTCGTCGCCGAAGGTGTCCACGAGCTTCTCGATGAGGTGCGCGGCACGCTCCTCGCCAAACGCGATCTCCATGGAGTTCTTGTTAAACGGCACCGGCAGGTAGGTGCCGTACCAGTCGGCCAGCACGTGGTGCTGGTAGCCCAGCCAGCCGCTGAACTGGCGCAGGTAGTTGAACGCGCGCTGGGAGTTGGTGTGGAAGATGTGCGGGCCGTAGCGATGCACGAGGATGCCCGCCTCGTCCTTCTCGTCGTACATGTTGCCGCCGATGTGGGGGCGCTTCTCTATGATGAGCACGCGCATACCGGCGCGCTCGGCCAGCTGACGGGCAGTGACGGAGCCGGCAAAACCGCTGCCCACCACCACGGCGTCGAAGTCGTTGATGTCGATGTCCTTGAAGGCGGAGTACTGCACTCCCATGGCGTTCGGGTCCTCTCTCGTGGGCGTCCCGCGCGGCGGGCGCCATGCGCTTGCAGGGCAAAACTTCCCCTATTCTACCGGTAACGGGCACCAACCCGGCTAAACCCCAGGCAAACCATACAAACCGCCGAATACGCGCGCCCGCCCGCGGCGCCGCCCGCTACACTGGGAGAAGCTGACCCCTGAGAAAGGAACCGCCCATGACGTTTCTCGAGTCCATGATCGAGCGTGCCCAAGCCGACCGCAAGGTCATCGTGCTGCCCGAGGGCGACGACGCGCGCACCCTCGAGGCCGCGCAGGAGATCCTCGCCCGCGACGTGGCCGACCTCATCATCCTCGGCGACGCCGAGGCCATCGCCGCATCCGGCTTCGACCTGGCCGGCGCCCAGGTCATCGACCCGCGCTCCTCTGAGCTGCGCGAGCCTTTGGCCGCCGAGCTCGTGGAGCTGCGCCGCGCCAAGGGCATGACGCCCGAGCAGGCGGACGCCCTCATGGACGACGTGCTCTACTTCGGCGTCATGATGGTGAAGACGGGCCGCGCCGACGGCATGGTGGCCGGCGCCTGCCACGCCACCGGCGATGTGCTGCGCCCCTGCCTCCAGATCCTCAAGACGGCGCCGGGCGTGAAGCTCGTGAGCTCGTTCTTCGTCATGGTGGTGCCCGACTGCGACCTGGGCGCCGACGGCACGTTCATCTTCTCCGACTGCGGCCTGGAGGTGCAGCCCGACGCCGAGCGCCTGGCGCACATCGCCGTGAACTCGGCGAAGAGCTGGCAGACGCTCATCGGCACCGAGCCCGCCGTGGCGCTGCTGTCGCACTCATCCCACGGCTCGGCCCGCAACGACGACGCGGCCAAGGTGGTGGAGGCCACGGCGCTGGCGCGCGAGCTGGCACCGGAGCTGGCGCTCGACGGCGAGCTGCAGCTCGACGCCGCCATCGTACCCGAGGTGGGCGCGTCAAAGGCCCCCGACTCCCCTGTCGCCGGGCGCGCCAACGTGCTGGTGTTCCCCGACCTGGACGCCGGCAACATCGGCTACAAGCTCGTGCAGCGCCTGGCCAAGGCCGAGGCCTACGGTCCTATCACCCAGGGCATCGCCGCCCCGGTGAACGACTTGTCCCGCGGTTGCTCGGCCGCCGATATCGTGGGCGTCATCGCCATCACCTGCGTCCAGGCCCAGGCCCGCGGATAGCGCGCAGGGCGACACCTGGCAACGCACGAGG
>CANSQW010000215.1 GCA_947649215.1 uncultured bacterium
GACAGGCGGCTCCCGGTGCGCCGAGGGCGCCGCGGGACTGATCGAGCCGGCGCCGACGGGCCTGCCGCGTCGTTGCGCGGAAGGGCCGCGGTGCCTTGTCCAGGGTCATGGGAGGCGTGAGAGAAGGGGGAGTGCGATGACGGAGAGCATTCGGTGCGCGCGGAGCGCCAAGGAGACGGCGGGGCTTCTCGTCGGCGCTGGGTTCGTGGCCGTGGCCTGTTTCCTTCCGCCGGTCGCGGGGCTGAGCCATGAGGCTGTTCTTTCCCTGGGCATTCTCATGGGGGCGGTGTGCCTGTGGTTCTGCGGAAGCATGGCCACGGGCGTGGTGGGCGTGCTCGCCTCGCTGCTCCTGCTGGTGCTGGGGGTGGTGCCGAGCTTCGACGCCGCCTTCTCGGGCTATGTGACCACCACGACGTGGTTCGTGCTGGCGGTGTTCTGCATGACGGCCCTCATGCAGCAGAGCACCTTGGGCGCGCGGCTCACGCGGCGGTTCATCCGGTGGGCCGGCGACGATACCCGCAAGCTCGTGCTGGCCATCATGACGGTGACGGCTCTCTGCTCCTCGGTCATGACCGACACCGGCGCCGTGGCGCTGTCCATGAGCTTCGCGCTGCCCCTGCTCGAGACGGTGGGCGCCAAGCGCGGCCAGTCGAATCTCGGGCGCTGCCTCCTGCTCGGCATATCGTTCGGCGCGCTCATCGGCGGGTTCACGACGCCCATCGGGCATTCGCTCAACGTGCTGGCCATGGGCGTGCTCCAGACGCAGACCGGCTACGTCGTGCCCTTCCTCACCTGGATGGCCTACGGGATTCCCATCGCCTGCCTCATGGTGCCTGCCGCCTGGTGGGGGCTCGTTCGCGTGTTTCCCCCCGAGCCCATTGCCGCAGGAGACGTGGAGGGGCTCCTGGCCGAGCGATTCTGCTTCGGGGCCCTCGATCGTCGCGATTGGAAGTGCCTCGTCTTGCTGGTGGCGCTGCCGGTGCTGTGGATCCTGGGTAACTGGGTTCCGGCCTTCGCGCCCACCACGGTGGCGCTCGTGGGGTTCGTGCTGCTCTTCGTGCCGGGCATTGACATCGTATCCTGGCGCGACTTCGAGGCAATGGCGAGCTGGAACCTGTTTCTGTTCTTCGGGGGCGTCTTGAGCATCGGCGCTGCCCTGACCTCCACCGGGGCCGCAGCGTGGATTGCCGAGGCGTTCCTTTCCTCGGGCATCCTCTCGCTGCCTGCTCTGGCCTCCCTCCTCGTGGTCGCCGTGGTGCTGGTGCTGCTCTCCACCGTGTTCCCCATCGCGCCGTCTTGGGTCGTCATCTTCCTTCCGCCGCTGCTTACCTATGCGCAGGCGGTCGGGCTGCCGCTCGTCGTGCCCACGTTCCTGTCGGTGTGCCTCATGGCGGGCAGCTACCTGGTGCCTTTGGCGCCGGCTCTCAACATGACGCTCGACACGGGCTACTACCGCTTCGGCGAGGAGGCGCGTTGCGGCTGGCCGACCCAGATCATCCTGGTGGTCGTGGCGGTGGGGTGGTCGTTCTTCCTGGCAACGGCGCTCTCGGTCGTCTGAGGCCTCCCTTGGCGCCCGCTGCTCGCGCTCGCGCATTTCCGGCTAGACGCGACGGGCCTCGCCTTCTCCGCTACACTGGGCGCTGACGATTTCCGCGGGAGGAGGGGCTCCATGACCCGTTGCTTAGACACTGCCATCGACATCGCGCCGGCGGATGCCGCGGCGCTCGGTCCTGCGGGCACAGGCGCGCTCGTGGACGAGCTGCTGGCGCTCTACGCCGAGGTGCAGGCGGCCGTGGCTGGCACCGACAACGACCCGCAGTGGGTCATCGGCACGCACCCTTCGCGCGTCATGCTCGAGGAGGCTGCGGCCGACGGCACGCTCATCGTGGCGCGCGAGGGCGGCTCGGACGGCCGCATCGCCGCCGCCTTCGTCATGAACGGCGCCGCCGCGCCCGGCTACGAGGCGGTGCCCTGGGAGGTGGGCGCGGCGCCGGATGAGGTGGCCGTCATCCACCTGCTTGCCGTGCGCCCCGTCTTTCGCGGCCGGGGGCTCGCCCGCCTGCTCATGGGTGCCGCGGCCGACATCGCCCGCGCGCGCGGCAAGCGCGTCATCCGCCTGGACACGCTCGTCGGCAATCGCGGAGCCCAGCGTACCTACGAGCGCTTGGGCTTCGCGTGCCGCGGCGCGCACCGCCTGGCCTACGAGGGCGGCTACGACAACCCTGCCGAGCCCAACTTCGTGCTGTACGAGCTGGCGCTGTAGGGCGGCTGCGGAAAAGAGAGGCCGTTCTGCATATTCTGTCGGTTATGCACTCGCGATAGGCCGCATGGCTCGTCTCGGGCACATCGGTGATGCCGACGACCAGGGGTTTTGCCGTGGTTGGCCCTCGGTCACGGCGTTTCGGGGTCGAGGGGGAGTGCAAAACCGGCAGAATTTGCTTCGTGGCCGCGATATTCCGTGGCGGGCTTGGCGCCGCGAGCGTCGCCGCGATCCTGGCCATCCTCTGCAAGCGCGTGCAGCTGCTCGTGGGCGGGTTCCAGATCCCCAACCTGGACTACGCCGCGGCCACGGGCCCGATGACCGTCACCGGCTGGGAGTCCGGCATGGCCGGCGCCTACCAGGGCATGGTCTACTGGCCCGCGCCCATCGAGTGGGGCGTCTGCCTGGGCGTGGTGGCCCTCGCCGTCCTCATCTTCCTTCTGGGCGTGAAGTTCCTGCCGCTCCGTCCGCAGGACTAGCCTTCGCGGCACAGGGGGCGCCACGCTCGGCGCCCCCCCCTCGCGCCGCCGGCGGGGGAGAGGCGCCTCCGGCATCCGGTGCGCGCCGCTCTTCCGCCCGCGGGGGTTCATGACGCTTCGCGGCGGGCGCGCCGACACCTCCCCGGCGCGCCTGCTCCGTCCCTCTCTGTCGACTTTTCCGCAGTCTCGCGCGCCTGCATTATGCTTTGCCCCTCCTGTCTCGTGCGCCCGCCCCGTCTCTCCCCGTCGCTTCCCCGCTCGCGATAAGTCGCGCGGGGTGTTTCTGGCCTGTTGGCGACTTCGACCCCTCCCGTCTTGCGAGCCGGCCGATCCCGCTGCCACTTTTTTCGCTCCAGATGGCACAAATTTGCGATTTGGTGTGCCGATGAGGCCCCCGAGGTGCGCATGACGTGGCTTGCCGGGCCTTCCGCGCGGCAAAACCCCAGGTCGCGAAAACTGAGGGGCCCTCTGTTCCTCCACCAGCCCCTCGATGCCATACCAAATCGCAATTTTGTGCCATATCGGCGCGAAAAGCCGGCTTTCACGCCTCCGCGCTATAATCCCACCCATGGCTACCTACCCCACAGACGACATCGAGCGCCAGGCGCGTGCGGACAGCGCGGCCCGTGCCGTCGTATCCGGCGGCGCGTCCTTGGCCGCTTGCGTCGATGGCGCCGTCCCCGCGTCTCCCGCCGACGCCGCGTCCGCTGCTCCGGACGCCTGTCCCAGCACCTGTGCGCCCGCGGCTGCCGCTTCCGCCGGTGCTGCTGGCCGCGCTCCAGCGCCCACGCCCGCGTGCTCCGGCGCGCCTGCCC
>CANSQW010000216.1 GCA_947649215.1 uncultured bacterium
CGCCCGGGCCGCTCGTGCTGGGCCGCCCGTGCTGGGGCGCCCGGGCCGCCCGCGTCCGCCCGCCCCGTCTCAGCGCCGTCATCCCCGCTTTTTCACGCCTGCCAAGCAAATCCGAACGGTTTTGCACCCTTCGGCCGTCCTTCGTCTCCGCCGGTCGGCTCACCGTGCCGCCCTTGATAGCGCCGACCAGGGAAAACGCTGATCTCCTCGGGCTTTGGCCCCTCCGCTGGCGGCATCGAGGGTGCAAAACCGTTCGGATTTGCAGAATCGACGGCGTTTCCCAGGGGGGGCGCCCCGCATTTTTGCGTGCGACCGCCGATTGGCGCTCTCACACTTCCGCCCGTCCTCGCGTCGCCCGGCAGCTCGCGTCCCTCGTCTGCCGAGTGGCTGGCCGTCGACCGGCAAGGGGCGTCGCCTCCTCCCGCCGGCGCGCGGTTTTTCGGCGCAGCCGGGCGCTCGGCGTGGCGCAGGCACGCCCGTTCGCCTATACTGATCAGGTTTGAGACTCCGAGGGGATCGGGCGCCCGGGCGCCGGCCCCCAGCAGGTAGGAAGCACGCGATAGCAGAGAAGGATGGGACGAACGGTGGGCAACAGCTACAAGGAGACGATGAACCTCCCCCAAACCGACTTCGCCATGAGGGGGAACCTCCCCCAGAAGGAGCCGGCGCGCCTGGAGCGGTGGCAGGAGATGGACCTCTACCACAAGGTACTCGAGAAGAATCGCGACGGCCGGCCGTTCGTGCTGCATGATGGCCCGCCCTACGCCAACGGCCCCATCCACATCGGGCATGCCTTCAACAAGATCCTCAAGGACTTCGTGGTGAAGAGCCACGCCCAGCGCGGCTACTTCAGCCCCTACGTGCCGGGCTGGGACTGCCACGGCCAGCCCATCGAGCACATGGTGGAGGTGACGCTCGGCAAGGAGAAGATGGCCGAGATCGACCAGCCCGAGCTGCGCCGTCTGTGCCGCGAGTGGGCCGAGCGCTACGTGGACGTGCAGCGCGAGGGCTTCAAGCGCCTTGGCGTGAACGCCGAGTGGGATAACCCCTACCTTACCTATACGCCGGACTACGAGGCCGGCAACGTCGAGCTGTTCCGCGACATGTACCTGCGCGGGTCGGTCTATCGTGGCCGCAAGCCCATCCACTGGTGCAAGCGCTGCCACACCGCGCTCGCCGAGGCGGAGATCGAGTACGCCGACGAGGTGTCTCCCTCCATTTTCGTGAAGTTCAAGCTCGACCTCATGCCGGGCGTGTTCGAGGCCAACGGCGCTGCGGGTGACGCCTACGTGCTCATCTGGACCACCACCCCCTGGACGCTGCCGGCCAACACCGCCGTGTCGCTTGCGCCCGAGGCTGACTATGTCATGGTGCAGGTGGCTGGCGACAACCTGATCATGGCGCGCGAGCTGGTGGAGTCGGTGGCCGAGGTGGCCGGCTGGGAGAGCTGGGGGCTCGTGGCCGATGAGGCGGGCGAGCCGGTCATGCTCAAGGGCAAGCAGCTCTACGGGCTCACCTACACCTGTCCCATCCGCCAAGACCTCAAGGGCACCGTCATCTACGGCGACCACGTCACGCTCGACACGGGCACCGGCGCGGTGCACACGGCTCCCGGCCACGGCCAGGACGACTACCTGGTGGCGCTTGAGTTCGACATCCCGCTGCTCATGCCGGTGGACGACGACGGACGCCTCACCGACGAGGCCGGCCGCTTCGCCGGGCTCGACACCGACGAGGCCAATCCCGTCATCATCGACTGGCTGCGCGAGCAGGGCACGCTCGTGGCGGAGAAGAAGATCAACCACTCCTACCCGCACTGCTGGCGCTGCCATCAGCCGGTCATCTTCCGCGCCACCGACCAGTGGTTCGTGTCGATGGACGAGAACTCCCTGCGCGAGGACGCGCTGCGCGCCATCAACGCCGAGGTGCGCTTCGTGCCTGACTGGGCCAAGAACCGCATCGGCTCGATGGTGGCCGACCGTCCCGACTGGTGCATCTCGCGCCAGCGTTCGTGGGGTGTTCCCATCCCCGTGTTCAAGTGCGCCAAGTGCGGCTCCACCGTGGCTGACGAGGCCACCTTCGACGCGGTCATCGAGCTGTTCAAGAAGGAGGGCGCCGACGCCTGGTTCACCCGCGAGCCGAGCGAGTACCTGCCGCGCACCGCGAAGTGCCCGAAGTGCGGCGGCACCGAGCTCGTGCCCGAGAAGGACATCCTCGACGTGTGGTGGGAGTCGGGCGTGTCGCACACGAGCGTGCTCAGGCACCGCGCCGGCGAGGGCCTGCGCTTCCCGGCCGACCTCTACCTGGAAGGCTCCGACCAGCATCGCGGCTGGTTCCAGAGCTCGCTGCTCACGTCGGTGGGCGCCTACGGCGTGCCCCCGTACAAGTCGGTCATGCACTGCGGCTTCACGGTGACCGAGGACGGGCGCAAGATGTCCAAGTCCCTCGGCAACGGAATCGACCCGGCCGAGGTCATGGACAAGTTCGGCGCCGACGTGCTGCGCCTGTGGGTGTCCTCGGTCGACTACTCCCAGGACGTGTCCATCTCCGACGGCATCCTGAAGCAGGTCTCCGACGCCTACCGCCGCTTCCGCAACACCTTCCGCTTCCTGCTGGGCAACCTGGCTGACCTGGAGACGTCCGACATCGTGGTGGACTGGAACGCGCTCGAGCCCATCGACCAGTGGCAGATGGTGCGCACGCTGGAGCTGGTGGCCGAGGTGGAGGCCGCCTATGAGGCCCTGCGCTTCAATGCGGTGTACCGCGCGCTCTACGAGTACGTGAACGACCTGTCGGCCGTCTACATGGACGTGACGAAGGATCGCCTGTACTCCGAGGCGCCCGACTCGCCGCGCCGCCGTGCCGTGCAGACGGTGCTGCTGAACATCCTCGAGGTGCTCGTGCGCGTGATGGCGCCCGTCCTCTCGTTCACGGCTGACGAGGTGTGGGATCACTACCCGCCGGCCCTGCGCATGCTGGAGGATCGCCCGGCCTCCGTCCAGCTGGCCGGCTGGCCGACGCCCGGGGACTTCTGCCCGGAGCTGCCGGCCGACGCCGGCGCCCAGGTGGCCGCGTTCGCCGAGGTGATGGCCGTGCGCGACGTGGTGACCAAGGCGCTTGAGGACGCGCGCACCGCCAAGGTGATCGGCAAGAGCCAGGAGGCGGCGCTTACCGTGGAGGCGCCGGCCGCCGTGGTGGCCACGGCCTCCGGCTTCGATCCGGCCGTGTTCGAGGAGCTGTTCATCGTGGCGTCGGTGGCCTTCGCGGAGGGCGAGGGCGAGGACATCGTGGCCCGCGTGACCCCGGCTGAGGGCGAGAAGTGCCCGCGTTGCTGGAACATCCGCGCGCTCGGCGGCAACGCCGCGCATCCGGATGTGTGCGAGCGCTGCGGGGACGCCCTGGACGCCATCGGGTTCGAGGGCTAGGCGCCGGTGGCGGCCGACAAGGCGCATACGGACGGATCCGCAGCGGGCGATGCCGGCGCTGTGCCCGCCTCTGGCGCCGGTGCCCGCCCTGCCGCGCCCGCCTCTGGCGCCGGCGCCC
>CANSQW010000217.1 GCA_947649215.1 uncultured bacterium
CGGGAACGGCTTCGGCGGCTTCGGCGGCGCAGGCGCCGGCGGGCGCGGGGGGAGCGGGGGCGGCCAGGAGCCCCACATCGACCTCTCCTTCCTCGACGCCTTCAAGGGGCTGAGCAAGAAGCTGCTCGTGGTGCTGGCCATCGTGCTCGTGCTGGTGCTGCTGGCGGCCTACTGGTGGTTCCATCCGCCCATCAACATCCACTCGGTGGACACGTGGACGTTCGTGGCGGTGTTCGTGCTGCTGCCGCTGTTCCTGTTCTTCACGGCCAAGTCGCGCGCGTACAAGAGCGGCACCGACAAGGTGAGCGCGAGCCCGGCTAAGGCCAAGACGTTCAAGGGCCTGTCCTACGTGCCGGTGGCCGTGCTGGTGGTGGGCGTGCTGGGCGCGGTGCTGTCGCTCTCCATCATCCCGGGCAACGCCGAGCGCTACTCCAACGTGCTCAAGACCGACACGCTCGAGTTCGCCCAGGACATCCAGGAGGTCAACTACTCGGAGATCCCCATCATCGATCGCGACTCGGCCATCCTGCTGGGCAACCGCGAGATGGGCTCCATTCCCGAGTACGTGAGCCAGTTCGAGGTGTCGAACCTGTACAGCCAGATCAACTACCAGGGCGCGCCGGTGCGCGTGAGCCCGCTCGGGTACGCGGACCTGTTCAAGTGGTTCACCAACCGCGAGGCCGGCATCCCCGCCTACGCGCTCGTGGACATGACCACGCAGAACGCCGAGATCGTGCGCCTGGGCGACAGCCCCATCTACTATTCGCAGTCCGAGCCGCTGGCGCGCAACATCGACCGCCACGTGCAGCTGAAGTACCCCTTCTACATCTTCGGCGAGAAGTCCTTCGAGATTGACGAGGACGGCCACCCCTGGTGGATCTGCCCCGTCAAGGACTACACCATCGGCCTGTTCGGCGGTGAGACGGTGAGCCGCGTCGTGCTCTGCGACGCCACCACGGGCGAGACGCAGGACCTCACGGTGGAGGAGTGCCCGCAGTGGGTCGACCGCGTGTTCCCGGCCGAGCTGCTCATCCAGCAGTACAACTGGTGGGGCTCCTACAACAACGGCTGGCTGAACTCGTTCCTCGGCCAGGAGGGCGTGGTGCGCACCACCCCGGGCACTGACGGCACGCTCGGCTACAACTACATCGCCAAGGACGACGACGTGTGGGTGTACACCGGCGTCACCTCGGCCACGGCCGACAACTCCATCATCGGCTTCGTGCTGGTGAACCAGCGCACGCAGGAGTCGCACTTCTACAGCGTGTCGGGCGCCACCGAGGACTCGGCCATGGAGTCGGCCGAGGGCCAGGTGCAGAACCTGCGCTACACCGCGACGTTCCCGCTGCTCATCAACGTGTCGAACCAGCCCACCTACTTCATGGCGCTCAAGGACGGCGCGGGTCTGGTGAAGAAGTTCGCGATGGTGGACATTCAGCGCTACCAGAACGTGGCCGTGGGCGACACGGTGGCCGATACGCAGAAGGCCTACGAGGCGCTGCTGGCAACCAACGGCGTGACCTCTGACGCGGCGGGCGAGGACGACGTGAAGACGATGTCGGGTACCATCCGCTCGCTGTCGCAGGCGGTCATCGAGGGCAACTCGCACTTCTACGTGACCATCGAGGGCCAGGACGGCAAGATCTACGACTTCGCGCTGCCGGGCCTCATCGACATCGTGGGCTACAAGGAGGGCGACGCCATCACGTTCACCTACCTGGAGGGCACCGGCGTGAGCCCTGCCTACGCGATCAAGAAGGCGGGCGACGAGGAGACCGCGTCCGGCCTGCCGGAGGACGCGGCGGTCAAGGAGCCCGATCCGTCCGCCGAGGAGCCGACGACCACGGCGTAGGCGGGGAGCGTCTCGCGTTCCGCTTCGCTCGGACGCCCCGCGTTCTTGGAGAACGCGGGGCGTTCTCTGCTTTTAGCGTTGACAAGAGCGGTGAGGCCGCTATACTGGAAAAGCTGTCGTTTCGACGATGGCTGACACATCAGGAATAGTTCCGCTGCTTAAGACAGCAGGTACCCGCAAGGGTTTAATCGCGGAAACGCGGCCCGCCGAGGTGGTCGTCAAACGATACGTTGCTGTGCGACCCCTGCGTGCTCTAAGCGCGGCAGGGGTCGCTCTCTTTCTCAGGCAGCGATCCCACCCCCGCGAGGGCGGAACGCGAGTTTGAGAAGAAGGAGGTGTACGTAGAATATGCCCAACGCTCAGAACAAGGAGATGCTCGAGGCCATCAAGGCCGACCTCGACGGCGTGAGCGCGGTGTGGGTGGTCGACTACCGCGGCCTGACCGTGAAGGAGATCCAGAACCTGCGCCACAACATCCGCGAGGCGGGCGCCAACATGAAGGTGTACAAGAACACCCTCATGCGCATCGCCCTGGAGCAGTCCGAGCTGCCCACCCTGGACGATATGCTGGAAGGCCCCAGCGCGTTCGTCTTTGCGGGCGACGACGTGGCTGCTGCCGCTAAGGCCGTGAAGAACTTCGCGAAGGAGAACCAGAACCTGGAGATCAAGGGTGGCCTCATGGAGGGTAAGGCGGTTTCCGCCGCCGAGGTGGAGGCTATCGCCTCTCTGCCGTCCCGCGAGGAGCTCATCGCCCAGATCGCCGGCGCTATCTCCGGTGTGGCCCGTGGCCTTGCCACGACCATCAACGGCGTGCCGCGTGGCCTGGCCCAGGTGGTCAAGGCCGTGGCCGACCAGAAGGAGGCTGCCTAGCAGTCCGCGCGGCGTGAGATGCGCCGCATGACTTGAAAGACAAACCGGCTGGGAAGAGCCCAGCCGCCTGTGAAAGGAAACTAACATGGCTGTTACCCGTGAGGAGATCATTGAGGCTCTGAAGGAGATGTCCCTGCTCGAGGCTTCCGAGCTCGTGAAGGACATCGAGGAGACCTTCGGCGTGTCCGCCGCCGCTCCGGTGGCCGTGGCCGCCGCCGCTCCGGCTGAGGGTGGCGCTGCCGCCGAGGAGAAGTCCGACTTCGACGTCGTGCTCGAGGGCTTCGGCGACAACAAGATCGCCGTCATCAAGGTTGTCCGCGAGATCACCGGCCTGGGCCTGAAGGAGGCCAAGGAGGTCGTCGAGGGCGCTCCCAAGGCTGTCGTCGAGGGCGCCAACAAGGAGAAGGCCGAGGAGGTCAAGGCCAAGCTCGAGGAGGCCGGCGCCGCCGTCACCCTCAAGTAACTTCGCCTTACTTGATGTTTTGGGGAGCGCGTGCCTTTGGGTGCGCGCTCTCTTTTTGTTTTCGGGCTGCGTTCGACCTGCGGGACGGCCGCCGGGCGGGGAGCGACCTTCGCTCGACGCGTCGGGGGTTCGTTCAGCCTGTGGGACGGCCGCCGGGGTCGCGCCGGGCTGCGCTCGACCTGCGGGACGGCCGCCGGGCGGGGAGCGACCTTCGCTCGACGCGTCGGGGGTTCGTTCAGCCTGTGGGACGGCCGCCGGGGTCGCGCCGGGCTGCGCTCGACCTGCGGGACGGCCGCCGGGCGGGGAGCGACCTTCGCTCGACGCGTCGGGG
>CANSQW010000218.1 GCA_947649215.1 uncultured bacterium
GCGCATGCGCGAGAACGTGAACCTCATGCAGCTCGACCTGGAGGACAACGTCTAGGGCACGCCGCGGAAGAGCCGCCTTGGCGCCGCGCGCCGCGCCTCGTGGCCAGGGCGGACAAGCGCAACCCTCGCCTGCTGCCTCGCCGGCTGCTCTTCGCAAGCGCCAGGCCAGCAGCAAGACCAACAGGGCCCGCAGAGCGAGGCTGTCGTCGAAGAGGAGCAGGTCAATCCCGCCTCCCTCGTGGGTGCCTTCCATCCCCTGACGGGAATCAGCGAGCCCGCGGAGTTCAACGGCACGCTCGAGCAGATCGGCTACCACGATGGAGCCGACAGCGGCGAGCTCCTCGGAGGCTCGGGGGAGACCTACAAAGCTGTCTTCCTCTTTTGGGTGAGCAACAACGACTTCAGCAACGGTGAAACCGCACGTCTTACGTGGGGAGACTACCGCGTTGACTTCAGCATGGCCGACATCCGGGAGGTTGGAAGCCCCCTGGACATGGTGAGCGAGCTCCAGAACAGGTAGGAGGGGGCCGCAGCCGACATAACCTCGCGAACTCGCGCGTTGCATGCAAATTCGCACGGTTATGCACCCAATTACTCGCGACAACGGACTTGCCACGTACGAGATCATCGAGAAACCCCTGGTGATCGCCTAGCAAGATGCCCGCCAATCGCAAAAGACGCGACAGAGGAGTGCAAAACCGTTCAAAAATGCGCTAAGAACCTAAAATACCGAGGTGCGGACGGCGCATGCGTGAGAACGTGAGCCTCATGCAGCTCGACCTGGAGGACGGCGTCTAGGCCGAATTCGCCCTGGCAGAATCCTCGCAAGGTGCTCCGTCACGTCCGAGCGGCCTCGAGAGAGGAGCTGCCTCGGGACGCACAGACTGGCGCCGCGGCATGCGAGCTCATGTTGGTGCTTGTCGGGATCATCGGGCTCGTCCTGATGCGAAGAGGGCGACGGGCGGCGTTGGAATACAAGAAGGCCGGGTAACCCTTCACAGCAACCCGGCCTAACCCGTTAACCGATGCGGCCGGGTCTGGCGGGGGCACCGATTACCCGCATCTTTCCACACGGGACGCATATGCGCCGCCGCCCCTAACGCCGGAGGGGGCGTCGCCACCCGGCGCCGCCCCCTCCTGTGCGTGCTACATCTTGGTGGGAGCGCTCACGCCCAGCAGGTTGAGGGTCAGCGCCAGGACGATGCGGGTGGCGTCGACCAGGGCCAGGCGGGCGGTCTGGACGTCGGCCTCGTCGACGAGGACGTGGCAGTTGGTGTAGAACTGGTGGAACAGCGCGGCGAGGTCCTGCGCGTAGTGCGTCAGGCGGAAGGGCGCGCGGTCGCGGGCGGCCAGCGCCACCAGGTTGCCGAAGTCGGCCATCTTGCGCATGAGCGCCAGCTCGGACTCATGGGTGAGCGGCGAGAGGTCGCAGCCCTCGGGAATGATGCGGGCGGCCAGCTCGTCCATGGTGATCTCCCCCGCCTCGGCGGCCGCGGCGTCGGCCGGATCGGCGGCCTTACGCAGGATGGAGCAGATGCGCGCGTGGGCGTACTGCACGTAGTAGACCGGGTTGGACGAGTCCTTCTTCTTGGCGGCCTCGATGTCGAAGTCGATGGGCTGGTCGGACGAGCGCGAGAGCATGAGGTAGCGCGTGGCGTCCACGCCCACCTCGTCGATGAGCTCCTCGAGCGTGACCATCTCGCCCGTGCGCTTGGACATGCGGACGGCCTCGCCGTCACGGTAGAGGTTCACCAGCTGCCCGAGCACGATCTCCAGGTCGCCCGGCCAGCCCCACGCCTCGAGCATGCACTCGCAGCGCTTCACGTAGCCGTGGTGGTCGGCGCCCCAGATGTTGATGAGGTGGTCGAAGCCGCGCATCTTCTTGTCGTAGTGGTAGGCCACATCGCTCATGAAGTAGGTCATCTCGCCGTTGGCCTTGATCATAACGCGGTCCTTCTCGTCGCCGAGCGCCGAGGAGCGGAACCAGATGGCGCCGTCCTCCTCCTTGACGTAGCCCTTGTCCTCCATGGCCTTGAGCGAGCGGGAGACGGGGCTCTCGCCGTCCGCGTCCTCCACGTAGAGGCTGCGCTCGCTGAACCAGCGGTCGAACTCCGTGCCCATGCGGCTCATGACGCGGTGCTGCAGGTCGAGCATCTCCTGGTAGGCGATCTCGCGGAACGCGTTCATGCGCTCCTCGTCGGTGAGCTCCTCGTACTTGCGGCCCTCGCGGTCGATGATGCCCTGGGCGATGTCGGCCACGTACGAGCCGCCGTAGCACTGCTCCGGCATCTCCACGTCATGGCCGAGCAGCTGCATGTAGCGCACGGCCACGGAGTTGCCGAACACGTCCATCTGCGTGCCGTGGTCATTGATGTAGAACTCCTCGCACACGTCATAGCCGGCGTGCTCCATCACGCGCGCCATGGCGTCGCCGAGCGCCGCCCAGCGGCCGTGGCCCACGTGGAAGGGGCCGGTGGGGTTGGCCGACACGTACTCGAGGTTGATCTTGCGCTCGCCCTCAGGCACGGTGCCGCGGCCGAAGTCCTCGGCCTCGGCGCGCACCTCGCGCACGACGCCCTGGAGCACCGCGTCGGACAGGCGGATGTTGATGAAGCCCGGTCCGGCGATCTCTACGCTGGCGATGACGTCGTTGGCGGGGATATGGTCGACGATGACCTGCGCCACCTCGCGCGGGTTCTTCTTGGCGAGCTTGGCCGAGCGCATGGCCACGGTGGAGGCCCAGTCGCCGTTGGCCTCGTCGCGCGGGCGCTCCAGCGCGGCGGCGGGCGCCTCGTCCATCACGAGCGAGCCGTCCTCGCGCGCCGCGGCGATGGCCGCGTCGATGATGTTCTCGAGCTGTTCGCGAATCTCCATGTTGTCCAGTCTCTCCTTCGTCGGGTGGAAGCGAGCCCGCGACCTCGGGCGAGGCGGGGCGGAACAGATGGGCTCGATTCTACCACCAAACGGCAGAACCGGCAGGTGAGGAACGAAAAAGGCGCACCCGGGACGAACCCGGGCGCGCCTTCGCTCATACGGTCCGCAGCCTTGCTCGGGGGCCGCGGGGATCCGCCCCTATCAGGACAGGATCATCATGGCCGCAGTCAGGATGACCAGGAGCACCACGCCGAGCACGACGAACAGCTTGGCGCCGAACTTCAGCCACGTGGTGTACTCGATCTTGGCCAGGGCCAGGCCGCCCATGATGGCGCCGGAGGTGGGGGTGAACAGGTTCACCAGGCCGTTGCCGGCGGAGTAGATCATGACCATCGTCTCAACCGAGAAGTTCAGCTGGGACGCGAGGCCGCCCATGATGGGCATGGACACGGTGGCCATGCCGGACGACGACGGGATCAGGAAGGACAGCACGATGTAGAGCAGGAAGGACAGCGGCGCGAAGATGATGGCCGACATGCCCGCGAGCGCGTTGGCCGCGTTGTCGAGGATCCAGAGGTCCAGGCCGGTCTCGCCCATGAGCACCGTGATGGAGCGGGCGAGCGCGATGATGAG